>CAJTMU010000039.1 GCA_910577365.1 uncultured Oscillospiraceae bacterium
ATAACAATATGGATTGTTATCGAATTATTGTGCCGCGAGAGTCGCGTTAGCGTCATCAAGGTAAGACTGTACTGCGCCGCGTATGGTTTCCTTGGTCTGTGTCCAGCTTACGCCGCTGTTGTAGCCTTCCTTCATGGGATTGTTTATCATCTCTGCGACAGAGAGCAGGATAAATTTGCCGTAGACGGCTGGTGGTTCGAGGGAGCGTTCTCCCTTACAACCGGTTATCCCTATATCGGCATGGCTGACGGACAAATCGTTCATAATCTGGACAATCCGCTTATAGAGCGTGCTCAGGAATATATGCTGAATATGAAGGTTAACGATCTTCCCGTTCCGAAGTCCGAGCGCTCATGGCAGGTAACTCCTTCGGATATCGCAAACGGAAAAACACTTTTCTATCCTGTGGGAGTATATGCTCTTTACCCCTATAACAACATTATTCAGGATTTCGGCGATATGGAGGACGTTATGTTCGTTCCCATGCCTAAGTGCACTCATGCTGATGAACACTATCTCCCCGCTATCGTGGAGGGCTTCTCAATAATCAAGGGCGCGAAGAACCCCGAGGGCGTAGGCGCTTACCTTAACTGCGCTATGGCAAACAGAGACAGCGAGGTGGCTAAGGAGATCGGAAAGCGTCAGGCGTTTGAGGAGCATGGCTGGACACAGGAGCAGTACGATATGTATGAGCTTGTTCGCGACATGACCCGCTGCAATAGTCTTTTTAATAGAGTTCATAGTAAAATAACCGTCCTTTCTTATTTTATGGTTGCTTTATAAACTAATAATATACGAAATTTGTCTTTTACAATGTAAAAAAATTATCTATTGTATCAAAATTTTATTGCTTTTTATGCTGAAATATGTTACAATCATTAAAGGAACTTTTTGAATCAATGACATAAAACATGGAATCTTCCCGCGGCGGAGCATCAAGCGATTGTGGGGCAAAGTGACGATCAATGTGTTTTCCAGACTGCCGCCGGAACGGAGAAAGCAATTTACAGAAAGGAGCAATCCCACACGGGAGTATATTATATGGATATAATGGATATTAATCAAGCGCTATCCCACGCGGAATTTTGCAACCGTGAATATATGATGACCCATCTTCCTTATGAGAGGGAAATGGAATTTTATCAGGCTATAAAAATGGGCAATCTAAACGAAGCAATGCGCCTTTATAAGCCTGTCGGAACAGAAGGCTTCGGCAAGCTGAGCGAGGACAAGCTGCGCAATCTAAAGTATCATCTTATTATAACAGTTGCATTTATCACGCGGTACTGCATTGAGGGCGGCATGGAGATGGAGGCGGCATATAATCTCAGCGATGTTAATATACAGCGCATTGATAACTGTAAAACGGCTGAGGAAATAAATGACATTCATCTGGAATTTGTGCGGGACTATGCCAACCGTATGAAGAACATATCCAAAAAGGATCTTTTCTCAAAGCCGGTGATAATAAGCCTTGACTACATCTACAATAATCTGCACAGCAAGATCATGCTCAAGGATATCGCGGACAAGTGCGGGCTGAGCGCGCCTTATATATCAAAGCTTTTTCACAGCGAGGTGGGCGTAACCATTGTGCAATATATTACGCAAAAGCGAATAGAAGCGGCGGAAAGCCTGCTTAAATACTCCGACTACTCCTGTCTGGAAATTTCCGACTATCTTTGCTTCAGTTCGGAGAGCCACTTTATTCATGTCTTTAAAAAATATGCCAAAATAACTCCCAAAGAATACAGGGATAAATTTTTCCGTACCCGTTGGGGAAATAAGGCATAGTCAAAAAGGATTAAAAATATGACAGTTATAATAAATAATTGATAAACTGCGCAGAATTTTTCTGATATTATTTATGTAACGGATCTACAGTCCAACAACACGAAAGGAAATGATATCATGAAAATCAGAAGATTTTTCTCCGGCATTATTACTG
This sequence comes from uncultured Oscillospiraceae bacterium, assembly GCA_910577365.1. Lineage (GTDB taxonomy): Bacteria > Bacillota > Clostridia > Oscillospirales > Ruminococcaceae > CAG-115. Next base: position 1,949 of record CAJTMU010000039.1, read on the forward strand.
CCGTTACGGCAGCGGCACTTCTTACCGCAGGTGCTTCCGCTTATGATCTTAACAAGGATATGGGCATAATGTGGGGAGCAAATACCACTGTTCCCTCCTCAGAGTTTGCTGAGCTTGGCGAAAAGCCCTATGTTACCGTAACCTTTACTACGGATGACTCTCTTGCGGATATGGAAGGACATTCCTACTGGGTTATAAAGCCCATGGTAAACGACAGCGGCTGGCCTCTTATTACCGGTATCAGCGAGCTTGCTCCTTCTGAGGACGGCAGCGCATATGCGGTAAATCCCGGCGACACCTCTATTACATTTACCATTCCCTCCGATTTTGTTGAGGCGGTTCAGAATGCTGGTGTAGCCTTTATGGGTCACGGTGTAACGCTTGAAACCATCACACTTTCCGATGTTGCTCCTGAGGTGCCTGATGCTCCCGCTGCTCCCGAAGAGCCTGCGGAGTCTGACGCTTCCGAAGAGCCTACGGAGTCCGATGTTCCCGCTGCTCCTTCCGAGCCTGCTGACAGCACTCCCTCCAAGGGAAGCCCTGACACTGGTGTAGAGAGCATTGTGATTTCCGCTGCGGCAGTTGCGGCGCTTGCCGGCGCAGCCCTTGTTGTAAGCAGAAAGAAAAGGTAATTCTCCGCTTTAGGATAATCTAAAGTTTTGCCCCCAACATTATTGTTGGGGGCAGTCTTTATAAAAAGTAATATTTTGGCAGCATTATTAAATATGTCATACATTTAGTTTTATGCAGCCAAATCAATATGGCTTAATAACTTTGCGGTCAGCACAAAATTTACAAAATCTCCGCCAGTCATGCAAAAGCATTACTGGTGGAGATTTTGGTTTTTTAAGCTATTTAAGGCGGTATTATCAAAGCGATTCCATTTTTATGAGTGGATGTGATATACAAAGTAAACTGTAATACTCCTGTTCCTTTAAGCGTTCAATGTTGTAATTCCGGAAAATGAGAATGCGTAATTTGCTTCGAACATGGTAAACTTGAATAACAAAAACTGGTCGGCACATTTTTAATATGTTTTCGGATACAATATTATCCGGAACACAGAGGTAAGGGCATCTTGCCTCTTATTTCTTACACCTAAAAGGAGCGATGTTATTGGGATTTGTTTTAACGGTCGGAGATTTTGCGGACGGGCTTTTCGGGGAGGTTTTCCCTGACTGCGGACTTATTTCAGCGGACAGCGTGAAAACGGTTGACGCGGCTGACTGCGCGGTGATATTATGCAAAAGCTCCCCGAAAATAAACATAAAAAATGCCCTTGGGGTAATTTTCAACGGAGATACTCCGCCGGAAAGTCTGCCCGACGGAGTACAGCTTATATCTGTGGGAATCGGGGCAAAAAATACAGTTTCAATCAGTTCACGCGCCTCCGACAGCATTACCCTTTCCCTCAATCGCACTATACACACCGAAAAGGGTGTTTGTGAGCCGCTGGAATTTCCCGTACCTGCCGACGAAAATGCCGACATCTATGAGTATATGTCAGCTTTCGCGGCAACTCTTATGATGGGAGGCTAAAAGCTTAACGACTGATTTGCCGCGCTTGTTCTCAAGCGCGGCAAAATATATAATCTATAGGCGTTTTACTCAACGTCCTGCAAAGCATCGTAACCGCATTCGCCCGTTCTTACCTTAATTACGTCGGCCACGTCGTATACAAAAATCTTTCCGTCGCCTATCTTGCCCGAATAAAGAGCCTTTTTAGCGGTTTCGACCACTGTTTCAACGGGAACCTTGCACACAACTATTTCTGTCTTTACCTTTGGCAGGAGATGAGTTTCCAGCGGAACGCCGCGGTAGAACTCCGTCGAACCCTTCTGCATTCCGCAGCCGAGAACGTTGGTTACCGTCATACCCGTGATCCCGATCTCCGACATTGCGGTTTTAAGAGCCTCAAAGCGCTCCTGCTTGCAGATAATAACTACCTTGGACATCGCCGAGCCGTCGGTGCGGCGCTTGTAAACGGGAACTGCTTCCGCTGCGTGAGCGGCGGGTGCGGCAGTCACCAGCTTCATGGTGTTTACTTCCTTCTCCTTTCCGCTTGTAGATGTCTCTACGTGCATTGTGGGTATAAAGTCCGCGTAGGAGGATGGCAGACCGTGCTCGGTAGCGTCAAGACCTACAACCTCTTCGTGACGGGAAACACGCAGCCCGATAGTCTTTTTGATAATGAAAAATGTGATGGATATTACTGCCGCTGTCCACGCTATGACAGCAGCCGCACCCAGCGCCTGAATACCCAGCTGTTTGAACCCGCCGCCATAAAACAGACCCGTAATTCCGTTCTGACCGTTGCCTGTTGCGAAAAGACCTACCGCAAGCGTGCCCCAGATACCGTTGCAGCCGTGAACCGCCACAGCGCCGACAGGGTCGTCTATCTTAAGCACGTAGTCCAGCAGCCATACGCCGAAGCATACCAGCAGACCCGCGACCAGACCGATAATTACTGAGCCGACCGCGTCGACGTCCGCGCAGGGAGCGGTTATCGCGACCAACCCCGCCAGCGAGCCGTTAAGGCACATGGAAACGTCGGGCTTACCGTTCTTTATCCAAGTGAAAATCATTGTCGCGCAGGTAGCCACTGCGGGGGCTATCGTTGTTGTAAGGAATATCTGAGCCAGATTATCCGTGCTTGTAGCCGCCGCTCCGTTAAATCCGTACCAGCCAAACCATAGGATAAACACACCAAGAGCGCCGAGCGTCATTGAGTGCCCGAGGATGGCCTTGGGCTTGCCGTCCTTGTCAAATTTGCCTATACGCGAACCGACCATTTTAGCTCCGATAAGCGCGCATACACCGCCCACCATATGTATAGCGGTTGAACCAGCGAAATCCACAAAACCAAGCTGAGCCAGCCAGCCGCCTCCCCATATCCAGTGAGCCTCAATCGGGTAAACTATCGCACTGATAACGCCCGAATATATACAGTAGCTTATGAACTTTGTACGCTCTGCCATCGCTCCGGAAACTATGGTAGCTGCCGTCGCGCAGAATACCAGATTGAACACGAATTCCGCGCAGCGGTCAAAATTTGTAAACGATGTAAGAATATCAAGAGTAGGTACTCCGACCAGACCGAACAGCGCGTCCTCCCCAAGCATAAGCCCGAACCCGATAAGAATGAAAACCACCGTGCCTATGCAGAAATCCATGAGATTCTTCATGATGATGTTTCCGGCATTCTTAGCCCTTGTCATGCCCGTTTCCACCATCGCGAAGCCGCATTGCATAAAGAATACCAGCGCCGCCCCTATCAGATACCAGATACCGTTGCCATCGCCGACATTATACATCGTCTGATCAATTGCCGTTTGAATTGCGGCATTTCCCGTTTCTGACATTGCCGTTAAAATTGCGTTCATTAAAGACCGCCCCTTTCATGAATGTTGTCAACCGCTTTATTGCATAGCTTTGCATTGTTGCATTCAAAAACGGTTGCTTTTAAAAGCAAAGAGGCTATGGCATAAATCAATGAAGATTTGTGCCATAGCCTCTTTGCTATGTTTATATTATAGTAGTTTTAATTAAAAATGTCAAGAGGGTTTTGCAGGATTATTTTGATAAACTTGCATTTTGTGAGATGTTACCATATTTCAACAATATTTTTTCCCAATCGTAAACACTTGTCACAATAACATTATTTGCACCAGATAAAAATGTTATGTGAATTTGTTATAAGAATATTTTCCCTTTATAGAGCGAGGAATATTTTGCGCCGTTCTGCGGATTATATTTCTGAAACCACTGCAAAGGAGAAACTGAAATGTCACGTAAAACCCAATGTCTTTTAAAGAGCACCGCTGCGGGCGTTATCGCGGGAGGTCTTGCGTTTATGGCGGTAAAATCCGTCAGCAGCCATCACAGCTTTAAGCGAATGACCGCGGCAAAAGCGTTCAAAACAATAGGATCTTTGATGGACGCTTTTTAAATTTACAAAAAGTCGGGAAGCATTATGTTTCCCGACTTTTTAAGGTTATTTCCCCGCTGCACGCCTTTTTGGAAGATATCCATATCGTTTTTGCTGTGTCAAAATAAAGAAAATAGTTACCATAAGACCCAGAAGCTCCGCCGCAACTATCGCCAGCCATATGCCGTCACTCTTTAAAAAAAGCGGAAGGATAAACAGCATTGACACCTGAAACACAAAGGTTCTGGAGAAAGATATCATCGCCGAAACAATACCGTTGTTGAGCGACGTAAAGAAAGAGGATGAATAAATATTGAAGCCGCAGACGATAAAGCTGATGGAATATAGTCTGAAGCCGCGAAGCGTCAGCCTGAAAAGCTCTTCGTCGTAGCCCACAAACAGCATTGACAGCGGATAAGCAAGCGTCTGAGCGAGTGCTGTAAGCGCGATTCCTGTTGTGCCGATTATTATAAGCGATTTTTTCAGAAGCCCCTGAAGCTCTTGCTCGTTTTTGGCGCCGTAGTGAAAGCTTACTATCGGCGCGGAGCCTATGGAAAAACCAATGAAAATCGCCACAAATATGAAGTTTACATACATAATGACTCCGAAAGCGGCAACACCGTCCTGTCCCGCAATTTCCATAAGCTGACGGTTATAAAGAATGGTTACGATTGATGCGGAAATGTTTGTCATAAACTCCGAAAAACCGTTGGAGCATGTTCGCCATAATACCCGCAGCTCGAGTTTTGTTTTACCGAGCCGCAGCAGACTGTCGTTTTTGCGGCAGAAATATATTAACGGAACAATACCTCCTACCGTCTGGCTTATAGCGGTCGCTGCCGCCGCACCCTCGAGTCCTAAACTTAAAACTCCTACAAGCAGAAAATCAAGAACAATATTGGTCAGTCCTGCTGAGATAGTTATTACCAATCCGAATTTAGGCTTTTCAGCAGTTATTAGGAAGCTCTGGAATACGTTCTGCAATATAAAAGGGACAAGAGCCGTTAAAATTATCCTTGCATAAATCACGCAATACTCCAGCATTTCATCGTCCGCTCCGAACAGAATTGCCAGGGGACGCGCAAAAGCTATACCGATAATGCTTAGAACTGCGCCGCCTACAACCGCGGTATATACAAGCAGCGAGAAATAACGGTTTGCACGCTCGCAGTCACCCTCACCCAAGGTTTTGGCGACCAGCGCACTTCCGCCCGTGCCTATCATAAAGCCTATCGTGCCCATAACGATTAGCAGCGGCATAATAAGGTTGAGCGCTGCGAACGGCACCTTGCCGACATAATTTGACACGAACAGCCCGTCAACCACGCTGTATATGGAAGTGAAGATCATCATAACAACCGACGGCAGCACAAACCGTATCAGTCTGCTTGCAGTAAAATGATCCGAAAGCTGAATTTTCACAAAGATACCCTCCGTTCCTGCTCGATTAAACTAAATCTTTATTAAAACAAAAATAGTGCGCCCGTTTCCGAGCGCACTCGACATCTTATCAACCGTGGACTGCTGCGGCAGCCGGTTCTCCGATGACATTTATTTAATTTTTGTAATTATATCATATAATATCGGAAATGTCAATAGAAGCTGCAAGTTTTCAGCACTTTGCACAACAAAACCTATACGCGGCTTCTAATGCAAAGCAACTTTAATAAATTATCGATTCCTTTTCAATTAGTAAAATTGTCAGTGTTCAGATTCATCAACACAAAAGGAAAAAGGGTTAATTATTGTTACATAATAAACGTCTGCGCCGCTTTGATATATTCCTTGAAATCCACCTTTTCTAAATCCGTTGTATCAATCTCAACAACTTCTCCGCCTATATCAAATCCGTCCATGTTGCGGCAAAACGTTTCAAATTCGGCAATGGTGGGCATTGTGAACATCATATTCGCCTTTCCTCTTTCGGGAGAGCCTTCTCTCGCCGCAAAGCGCTCATACAACACGTTAATATTTCCAGCAAATTTAAATGTAAGTGAACGGAAATCATACTTCTCAACAAGCAATCTTATAGCACCTGCCTCATCGGTCTTTTTAATACCGGCGGGCAAAAAGTTGCCCTCGATTATTAACGGCATATCCGCTTCCATAAGCCTTTCAGCTGCATACATTATAGCGTCAAATGTCACTGCGGAGAAGCGGCTGCTGACCTCTCGGCTGTCTATTGGGATACTTTGGCACAATGCACTTTTAAAAGTGTCTTTTACGAAGTAAGGTATACCCAATTCCCTTGCCAAAGCAAGCGCAAAAGTAGATTTTCCCGCAGCAAGGTAGCCCTGAACAACAATAACTTTTCCGTTCAAATTTTCCTCCTATAAATGCTGTGTTTAGAAATTTACGATTATTCGCGCATAACAGACGATTGTCTTTGAACATTATATAAAATATTTCTGATTAACTTTTCTTAAACGCTTGAATAATTAATTTTCCGCCGCCATCAGTCTTACCATTACCGCTTTCTGGGCGTGCAGACGGTTCTCCGCTTCGTCAAATATTTCGTTCGCGTGCTGTTCCAGCACCTTGGCGGTTATCTCCTCCTCGCGGTGGGCGGGCAGACAGTGCATCACCATCGCGTCGGATTTCGCTACGCTCATGATATCGTCGTTTATCTGGTAGCCCTTGAAAGCAATACGGCGCTTCTCCGCTTCGCCCTCCTGACCCATGGAAGCCCACACGTCGGTGAAAAGCACGTCCGCGTCCGCTGCCGCTTCCTTGGGTGAGCTTACCAGCTTGAAGTTGGGATATGCTGCGGCGAAATTCAGAACCCGCTTGTCGGGGTGATATCCCTCAGGGCAGGCGAGAGTAACGTCCATGCCAACCTTAAGGCAGCCCACGGTGAGGGAGTTTGCCATATTGTTGCCGTCGCCGATATAGCACATTTTCAGCCCGTCCAGCTTATTCTTGTATTCGCGGACCGTTTGCAGGTCGGCGAGCACCTGGCAGGGGTGGCTGAAATCCGTAAGACCGTTTATAATGGGGATATTGCCGTATTCCGCGAGGTTTTCCACTTCGCTTTGTTCGAACGTGCGTATCATAATTCCGTTGATATAGCGAGAGAGAACGCGCGCGGTATCCTGCACAGGCTCGCCGCGCCCTATCTGAAGCTCCTTCGAGGACAGAAACAGCGCGTGACCGCCCAGCTGATACATGCCCGCTTCAAAGGAAACGCGCGTCCTTGTCGAAGACTTCTGGAATATCATTCCCAAAGTCATACCCTTTAGCAGATTGTGGGGAATACCGTGCTTCTGCTCATATTTTAGCTGATCCGCAAGGTTCAGAATGTCAATTATCTCCTCTGTGCTGAGGTCAAGCATTTTTAATAAATGTTTCATAATTTCTCCTTATCTTAATTTGAAATTTTCCGCGACCCGGTCGGTCAACACTCCGCTTCGCTCCGTGTCACCCAACCCCTCGTGGAAAATTTCCTGCGTGGGCGTTACGTTGCTCTTTGCGGGCGTACTTTGCTTTGTAAACTTTGCACCGCTTTTGGCGCAAGTGCTTTTCCGTGCAGACATTGCTTTGGTAATTATTTTGGCAGTTCACTCCTTGTAAAATCCGCCTGTGTGAAAGTTTTCGCCGTTCAGCCTTTCGGCGGTCAGTCGGAACGTTACAACGCCGTCGGGGCAGACAAACTCCTTGCAAAGCGGCGAATCAGGAGTGTTACCGACAGGGGAGAAACCGCCGATTAACCGCAGGTCGCCGCCACCGCGGACGGTTTCCAGCATGGGAAACAGTATCATCATTGACTTCTGACAGAATCCGCGTCCATTTTGGTTCACGGGGCAGTCGTAGGCGCAGCGGTATACGTCGCCCACCTCGTCGCCGTTGCGGCAGTGTCCGTGGGTTTTGTTGTCATGAGAAACAGCGATAACCTCTACGGTAAAGCTCCATTCTTCCTCATACCACTTATCCATTTAAAATCCCCATAAGTATCTCAAGACCCTTGTCTATTTCCTCATAGCTTATGGTAAGCGGCGGCAGCAGGCGCACCTTTGTTTTGGCAGTAAGCAGCAGCAGCCCCTTTTCCAGCGCCGCTTTGACCACTTCGCCCGCCTGCTTGCTCTTAAGTTCGATACCTATCATCAGACCTATTCCCGAAACGGAAGCGACTTCGTCGCATTTAAGCAGCTTTTCGCGTATATATTCGCCCTTAGCCGCAATTTCGCCGAGAAATCCTTCGGAGTTCACCCTGTTCAGCACCGCCAGTCCGCCCGCGCAGCAGATGGGATTTCCACCGAACGTGGAGCCGTGAGTTCCTGCCGTAAGCACTCCCGCGCATTTTTCTCCCGCGAGGCATACCCCTATCGGGATACCGCCCGCAAGCCCCTTTGCAAGGGTCGTGAGATCGGCTTTTTTTCCGAAATTATCACCCGCGAGGAATTTTCCCGTGCGCCCCACGCCTGTCTGAACCTCGTCCGCTATTGTAAGCACGTCCTTTTCGGCGCAGAGCTTAAATATTTCGTCCACAAATTCCCGCTCCAGCGGCATTACTCCGCCCTCGCCCTGTATATACTCAAACATTACCGCGCACACTGTGCCGTCCAGCTTGGCGCGCAGGTCTTCGATATTGTTCGCTTCGACGTTTACAAATCCCTCCACAAACGGGAAAAAGTAGTTGTGAAAAACATCCTGCCCCGTTGCCGACAGTGTGCAGAGCGTCCTGCCGTGAAAAGAGTTTATAAGGGTAATTATATTGTGCCGTCCCTTGCCGTATTTGTCAAAGCTGTATTTTCTCGCGATTTTTATCGCGCACTCGTTAGCCTCCGCGCCCGAGTTGCCGAAAAACATATTCGTATAGCCCGCGGTTTCGCAAAGAGCCTTGGCGAAGTCCGCCTGAACCTTTGTATAGTAGTAATTTGAGGTATGCTGAAGCCTGTGCGCCTGTTCGCATACCGCTTTTACCCAGTCCTCATCGCAGTAGCCAAGTGAGTTCGTGCCTATCCCCGAGCCGAAATCTATATACCGCTTGCCGTCCTCGGCGGAGGCGTATTCGCCCTCCCCGCTGTCCATGACCAGCGGATATCTGCCGTAAGAGGGCATAACATATTGGTTGAATTGCTCGATAGTATCCATAATATCCTTTCCCGTGGTCTGTTTAAAGAAATCGCCGATTAAAGTGTAATATAATCATACCTCATTTTAATTGGGAGATTGTGCTTTAATCGCTTCCTAAGCTATTATCATCGTACCCGCGCCCGTGTCGGTAAGAAGTTCAATCAGTATAGAGTGAGGGATGCGTCCGTCGATAATATTGGTCTTGCGTACGCCGCGGCGTACAGCCTCCACGCAGCAGTCTATCTTAGGTATCATTCCGCCCGAAATAATACCCTGCTTTTTAAGGTAGGGAACTTCGCTTACGCCAACCGTTCTAATGATGGTGTTTTCGTCGTCCTTGTCCTCCAGAAGTCCCTTGATATCCGTCAGCAGAATGAGATTAGCCGCTTTCATTTCCGCCGCGATGCGCGCCGCCGCGGTGTCGGCGTTGATGTTATACACCGTGCCGTCTTTGCCGCGCCCAATGGTGGAAATAACGGGGATATACCCGTTGTCAAGAGAGTTGCGGATTATTTTCGGGTTTACGGCGGTTATCTCGCCCACAAAGCCAAGCTCGGGATTCAGCATTTCCGCTTCAATCATATTTCCATCAAGCCCGCAAAGCCCCACAGCGCTGCCGTTGTGCATTTCCAGCATTGACACAAGGTCTTTGTTGACCTTGCCCGCGAGCACCATCTGCACTATATCTATTGTTTCCTCGTCGGTATAGCGCAGACCGTTCACAAATTTGCTTTCCTTACCCGTTTTGGCAAGCATGGCGTTTATCTCCGGACCGCCGCCGTGCACCAGCACCACCTTAATCCCAAGCAGCGACAGCAGCACCACGTCCTCCATTACCGCCTGCTTAAGAGCTTCGTTGGTCATGGCGTTTCCGCCGTACTTCACAACCACGACCTGATTGTTGTATTCCTGAAGATAGGGCAGCGCCTCTATCATCACCTTTGTTCTTGTTTCAAGATCAATATGCATTATTTAGGTCACCCCGCGCGGGAGCGCTCCTTTCTTTTTAATGAGCAATGAAAACCGATAACGGACACTGTTGCAATTAAAAGCTATCACGACCTGTATTCCGCGTTTATTTTCACATAATCGTATGTGAGGTCACAGCCCCACGCGATAGCGCTGCCCTCGCCGCTGTGGAGGTCGATAAGTATTTTTATCTCGCCCTCTGAAAGTATCTCGGAAGCCGCTTCCTCCGAGAAATCCGTGCCGAAGCCTCCGCTGCATACCGTTATCTTACCCTTTTCACTGGCAAGCTCCACCGAAACCTTTGATACGTCAAAATCGCCCTCCGCATAGCCGAGCGCGCAAAGAATGCGCCCCCAGTTGGCGTCCGCCGCGAACATCGCTGCCTTTACAAGGCTGGAGCATACCACCGATTTCGCCGCCGACTTAGCCGTTTTTTCGTCGGGAGCGCCGTTTACTATACACTCCAACAGTCTTGTGGCGCCCTCGCCGTCACGCGCGGTCTCCCTCGCGAAATTCATCATCACTGCGTACAGCGCGTTCTCAAACAGCTCGTAATTCTTGTCCTCGCAGTTTATCTCGGGATTTTTTGCCAGACCAGAGGACATAAGTATCAGCGTGTCGTTGGTAGAGGTGTCCCCGTCTACGCTCACCATGCTGTAGGTGCGGTCGTTCACTTTGCGCAGAGCCTTTTCGAGAAGCTCTCCCGTGATGGCAACGTCGGTGGTGATAAACGCCAGCATCGTTGCCATATTGGGGTGTATCATTCCGCTCCCCTTTGAGATACCGCCGACATGGCACTTCCTGCCCTCTATCTCAAATTCCACCGCAAGTTCCTTTTTGCGGGTGTCGGTGGTCATGATAGCCTCCATCGCTTCGCCGCTCTTTTTGGGTGACAGCGATTTTGCGAGAGTGGGAATGCGCTGTTTTATCGGCTTTATATTCAGCTTCTGCCCGATAACTCCGGTAGAAGCCACTATAACGTCGTTCTCATCAATATCCAGCGCCTGCGCGGTGAGAGCGCACATTTTGTTGGCAATTTCTATCCCATTGCTGTTGCAGGTGTTGGCGTTGCCGCTGTTTACAATTATCGCCTGCGCGTAGCCGTCCTCAAGGTGCTTTTTTGTTACGGTGATAGGCGCGCCTTTGACCTTGTTTGTTGTATAGAGAGCTGCCGTTCTGCATCTTTCCGCGCAGAATATCATAGCGAGATCGCGCTTGGTGGTGTTGCCCTCCTTTATTCCCGCGATGATACCTCCCGCGGCAAATCCCGCAGCAGCGCAAACGCCGCCGTCTACAAATTCATATCCTTTAAACTTGACCATTTTCAGTCTCCCGATTTCATAAAATTTCGCAAAGCTCGCTAAGGCTGTTTACCGTATAGTCAGCTTTTTCAATATCATTTTTAATGCTCCAATACCGCCAAAAACCTTGCCTTATCCAAACTGTATGCATACCCAATAAATTTGCCGGTACGATATCATTATCTATTCTATCACCGATCATAACCGAATCACTTGCTTTGCAGCCGCTTTGGCTCAAAGCTGTTTCAAATATCCTTTTATCGGGCTTGGCAACCCCTTCCTCCGCGGAAGCAACGACCAAATCGATATATTTTATCAGACCGTAACTCTCTAAACGCCGCTTGGTTCCGAGGGACTGATTTGCAATAACTCCGATTTTGTATTTGCCGCTTAAAAAATCAAGACATTGAACAGTGTCGCTGTAAGGAGTTTCATACTCTTTATCCCAGCTCGGCAAGCTTACTCCAAACAATTTTGCTGTTTCCAGATCGCCCTTTTGGTTTTGTTTGTAAAAATCAAGGGCAGTCTTGTAAGCATTATCATATGTGGTATTTGCCGCTTCGGCTATTTTCCTTATTCGAGCTTCATATGCGAGATGTTCATCAATCAATGTCGAACCTATGTCAAAAAACAGCCATTCTGCGTTTTTTATCATATCAGCCCCGCTTTCTCGTTGATACCCATCATGATATTCAGACACTGCACCGCCGCGCCGCTTGCGCCCTTGCCGAGATTGTCCAGACGCGAGCAGATAATTACCCTGTCGTCGTTGCCGCTGACGAATATCTCCATCATATTCGTGCCGCTGAGATTGTTCGCGCCGATAAAGCCGCTCTCGGGCTCGCCCTCGGGCATTACCCTCACAAAATAGGAATTATTTCCCTCGTAATATTCCGCAAGAGCCTTGCGGATATCTTCCACGCCGTATTTCTTGGCGAGGATCCGCGTGTGTATCGGCAGCGACACCACCATACCGCTGAAATAATCGCATATAAGCGGATTAAAGGACGGCGCGTAATCCAGCCCGCAAATCTTCTGCATTTCGGGCAGGTGCTTGTGCTGCTGTGTGAGAGCGTACTGCCGCGGGCTGTCAAGCTCCTCGTCCCTTTCGGGATCCTCATATTGAGCGATAGCCTTTTTGCCCGCTCCGCTGTACCCCGATACCGCGTGAGCGCACACGGGGTAATCCTTGGGCATTATTCCAAGCTTAACCAACGGGTAAACCATCGAAGCGAAGCCGCTCGCGTAGCACCCGGGAACGGCAACGCGGCTCGACCCCGCTATTTTTTCGCGAAGCTCCGCCGAAATCTCGGGAAATCCGTAAGCCCAGTCGGGGTTAGTCCTGTGGGCGGTGGAGGCGTCGATTATACGCACTCTGTCCTCCGCGAGAGAAACCGCTTCTATTGCCGCCGCGTCTGGCAGGCAGAGGAACGTGAAGTCCGATGAGTTTATAAGCCGACCGCGCTCGGCGTTGTCCTTGCGCTTGTCCTCATCAATACGCAGAAGCTCAATGTCGTTTCTGTCCTTAAAGCGCTCCAGTATCTTAAGCCCGGTAGTGCCTTCTTGTCCGTCAATATATACCTTAACCATTACACAGCTCCTCCAGCCGTTTTCTTGTAAGCTCTGTCTGCGCCATGACGCTCTCGGGCGCGGGTCCGCCGAAAGTCTTTCGCTCTCCAACGCAGGTATCGAGGCTTATCGCTTTGTAAATGTCGTCCTCAAAAAGCTCGCACTGAGATTTGTAATCTTTCAGCGGCAGATCACCGAGAGTTGTGTCGCGGCTTATGCAAAGCGCCACAAGACCGCCCGTTATTTTGTAAGCGGTGCGGAACGGCATTCCCTTTTTGACCAGATAGTCGGCGCAGTCCGTTGCGTTGATAAAGCCCCTTGCGGCGGCATTGCGCATATTTGCCTTGTAAACCGTCATAGTTTTCAGCATGGGTATGAACGTTGAAAGGCAGAGCTTGATATTGTCCACCGCGTCAAATATGGCTTCTTTGTCCTCCTGCATATCCTTGTTGTATGCAAGCGGCAGTCCTTTCATCATGGCAAGCAGCGTTACGTTGTCGCCTATGACTCTCGCGGTCTTTCCGCGTATAAGCTCGGTAACGTCGGGATTTTTTTTCTGCGGCATAATGCTCGAACCTGTGGAATACGCGTCGTCCAGCTCGATAAACTTAAATTCCCACGAGCACCACATGATTATTTCCTCGGAAAATCTCGACAAATGCATCATGCATACAGACAGGGCGCTTGCAAGCTCTATGCAGAAATCCCTGTCGCTCACCCCGTCGAGTGAGTTCGCCATAGGTCCGCTCATTCCGAGAAGCTCCGCGGTGCGATGTCTGTCGATATTGTAGGTAGTACCCGCGAGAGCGCCGCTGCCAAGAGGGGAAACGTTCATTCTGCGTTCGGTATCGTTCAGCCTGTCAATATCCCTCAGAAGCATCTGAGCGTAAGCCATAAGATGCTGTCCGAAAGTGATGGGCTGGGCACGCTGTAAATGAGTGTACCCCGGCATTACCGTATCGGAGTGCTTTTCGGCTATATCGCATAAAGCCGTTATCAGCTCCGCAACGAGCGATTTTATCCCTTTTATTTCGTCGCGCAGATAAAGTCTTATGTCAAGCGCCACCTGGTCGTTTCGCGAACGCGCGGTGTGCAGACGCTTGCCCACGTCGCCAAGACGGCGCGTAAGCTCAGCCTCAATAAACATATGGATATCCTCGGCGTTAGGGTCTATCTCCAGCTTTCCGCTTTCAATATCCGCCAGTATCTCCTTAAGACCGCCTATAAGCTCCAGACTGTCCTCCATGGCGATTATACCCTGCTCGCCGAGCATGGTGGCGTGGGCAATGCTGCCCTGTATATCCTGTCTGTACATTCTGGCGTCGAATGAAATCGAGGAGTTGAAAGCGTTTACCTTGCTGTCGACCTCCTTGGAAAATCTTCCCGCCCACATCATTGCCATAACGTTACCCCTTTTTTAAAATTTGAAAACCCGTCCGCATAGCCGTTCAATGCCTGTCTTTCGGGCTATGTGGACAGGTTCTTAGAGCGGAAAAGTCTTTCCGCTCCGCAATAATTATTTTTTTACTTGTTCTTTCTGTCCTCGTCCAGCAGCGCCTTGACCTTGATGGGAAGACCAAACAGGTTGATAAAGCCTGCGGAATCCTTCTGGTCGTAAACGTCGTCCTCGCCGAAAGAAGCGAAATCCTCACTGTACAGAGTGAAGGGAGATGTAACTCCCGCGTTGATTATGTTGCCCTTGTACAGCTTTAGTTTAACGTCGCCGGTAACGGTTTCCTGTGTCTTATCAACAAACGCGTCCATAGCCTCGCGAAGTGGAGTGTACCACTGACCGTTGTAAACCAAGTCTGCGTATTTCTGAGCCAGACCGTACTTGTAGTGCTGTGTTTCTTTGTCAAGGCAAATGGTCTCAAGAACCTCATGCGCGTGATAAAGGATTGTGCCGCCCGGGGTCTCGTAAACGCCCCTCGACTTCATGCCTACAAGCCTGTTTTCAACAACATCAAACAAACCAATACCGTTTTCGCCGCCTATTTTGTTGAGTGTCTTGATGAGCTTTACGCCGTCCATCTTCTCGCCGTTAAGCTCGGTGGGAATACCCTTTTCAAAGTGGATGGTAATGTATGTGGGCTTGTCGGGAGCCTGTTCGGGAGATACGCCCAGTTCCAGGAAGCCTGGTTTGTTGTACTGCGGCTCGTTCGCGGGGTCTTCAAGGTCAAGACCTTCATGCGACAGGTGCCACAGGTTCATATCCTTTGAGTAGTTGGTCTCACGTGTGATTTTGATAGGAACGTTGTGTGCCTCGGCGTAGGATATCTCTTGATCACGCGACTTGATGTCCCATATTCTCCAAGGAGCGATTATCTGCAGATTGGGAGCGAGAGCCTTTATTGTAAGCTCAAAGCGCACCTGATCGTTGCCCTTGCCCGTGCAGCCGTGGCAGATAGCGTCAGCGCCCTCTTTTTTCGCTATCTCAACAAGTCTTTTCGCAATAGGGGGGCGCGCGAAAGACGTTCCCAGCAGATAGCCCTCATACTTTGCGCCCGCCTTGATGGTGGGGAAAACAAAGTCGTTTACAAATTCGTCCTGAATGTCCTCGATATACAGCTTGGAGGCACCCGTTTTCTTTGCTCTTTCCTCAAGTCCAACTATTTCGGCGTCCTGACCCACGTTGCCTGCAACACAGATTACCTCGCACCCGGGGTAATTCTCATGAAGCCACGGTATAATAATTGAGGTATCAAGACCGCCGGAATATGCGAGTATAATTTTTTTGATTTCTTTTGCCATGGTTATGGTTCTCCTTTAAGAAAATATTTACAATACTTATTATACACACTTTTTTTCAAATGTCAAGAGGAAATATGCATATTTATGAATAATATGCATATTTTTTGAGAAATATTCGTGTTTTATACATTTTTATGCTTGTTAATCTATTGACTTCAAAAAAATGATGATATTTATGAATAAAATATACTTGACAAAGTTGACGTTCATTGTTATAATATAAACATGAACGTTCACCAAAAAAACAGCTGTGAACGCATTAATAGGGAAGAAACGCGCATAAAGCGCTGCAAACAGAGGAGAGAAATCCCATGAAAATGAATGAAAAAATTGAGATCATGCTGGGACGCAGGAGAATGAAAAAAACGGATTTTGCGGAAAGCATCGGTGTTACCTACCGCGCTTTTGCAAACTACATGAACGGAAGCCGCACTCCGCGGGCGGCAACACTGGATAAAATGGCGAAAGAGCTTGGTTTGACAGCGGAGTTTCTCACCAATGACAATGAGGAACTGGAGCTTACCATAGAAGAGCGTTTTATCAAAAGGGTATGTGCAAGCGGCGTTACTTCGGAGGCGGCACAGTTTTTGTCGCAGTCGCGTGGGTTGTTCGCGGGAAACGACCTGTCGGACGAGGACAAGGAATATCTGTTAAAGGCGCTGATAGATATTTACGAGGATGCACGAAGCAATAAAACGGGGGAGAAGTAATGCAGCGTATTTTGGACCTTGCGCACAGCGTGAACGAGGAATACGGCGGCAGGAATATCTTTGAAACCGCTGAAAACTCGGGCGTGAACGTATGGTATCGCTTTTTGGGCGGACTTAAGGGCTTTTATATGTGCGAACTCGGAAAGAGGTACATTATAATAAATGATTCCTTTGATAAGATGACTCAGACGGTGGTCTGCGCGCACGAGCTGGGTCACGATATGCTTCACAGGGAACTGTCGGCGGAGGGAATACGTGACAATACGCTTTTTCTCGCGGGAAACAAGACCGAGCGCGAGGCGAATATCTTTGCAGCGGAAATTCTTATATCCGATGAGGAAATATTATCGGAAATGGAATATTGTCAAACCATAGAAGCGCTGTCCTACTCGCTTGGGTATATGTCGGAAATTGTCTCTTACAAGCTGGAGATACTTAATTATCTGGGGTATGGATTTAATCTGAATGAGGTCGGAAGCGATTTTTTAAAGTAGAAAAGCTGGAGGTTTGAAAGAAGCAGCATATGATGAGCGCGATATGTATTTCCGCATCTAACATTTGTAACAGC
>CAJTMU010000040.1 GCA_910577365.1 uncultured Oscillospiraceae bacterium
GAGAGGCATTTCAAGCTTATGAGGTCGGAGATACGCTGCACCATAGCGGAAACGGAATATACTCCGCTCGCCTACTCCAAGGACAAGCTGGACGGCAAACTGGCGCATATGTTCCTCGCGGACGAGGCGGGAGCTATGGACAGCTACCCTGTGGAGGCTATGCGCTCCTCGCAGATAACGCTGACGGAGAAGCTCGGCATTATTATTTCAACGCAGTACCCGAACGATAACAACGGGCTTGATGATGAGATAGATTTTGCCAAGAAGCAGCTTGACGGAGTTTACGAGGGACGGCAGCGGTATTTCTCGCTGCTTTTCGAGCCAGACAGCGAGCTTATCAAAGACTGGGAGACCGACGACAGAGTTATTTACCAGGCAAACCCCGCCGCGGCAAATCAAAATATTTTTGATGAGCTTCGCGAGAAGCGGGCGCTGGCTATTCTCTACGAAAACAAGCGGGAGAATTTTCTGTGCAAGCACTGCAATATAAAATATCAGAGCTTAGGCACTGAGGGATTTATTGATGTTATTAAGCTGCGTGAGTGCACGGTCACGGAGGATTTGGAGTTCTGGCGCGGTCGGCGGGTATGGCTGGGGCTGGACCTCTCTCTGACGGAGGACAATACCGCCGTTGCTATGGTAACTTTCGAGGACGGACGGCTTTACGCCAAGGTGTGGGGATTTCTCCCCGCGGACAGCGTGGAGAGGAAATCCGAACAGGAGAAGGTAAATTATAAGCGGCATATCGCCGACGGTGAGTGCTTTGCCTGTGGCGACGAGGTCATTGATTACGGCTTTGTGGAGCGCTTCGTTTTATCGCTGCGCGAAAAATACGGCGTGGAAATTATGCAGTGCGGCTATGACCGATTTAATGCTGTGTCAACAGTTCAGAAGCTGGAAGCGGACGAAAGAAATCCTGTTGAATGTGTGGAAATAAAGCAGCATTCAAGCGTTCTCCACCCTGCCACAAAGCTGCTCAAGGAGAAGATTTTAAGCGGAGAGTTCCGTTATGACGAGAATAAGCTGCTTGAAATAAATTTCCAGAATGCCCGCTGCACCGAGGACACCAACCTCAACAAATACGTCAACAAAAAGAAGTCCGCCGGCAAGGTGGACATGGTGGTGGCGCTTATCAACGCGGTGTTCCTCGCACAGATCGAGATGCTCAACGAGGGGCGGGACTTCGGAGCGCAATACTGATAACGGAGGTGTATCATGGGCGGAAGAGGCTCAAGCAGTGCGGGGAAGCACGGGAAAACGGGCGGAGGGATAGGCGCGGGCGGCTCAAACGGACGTGGAGGAGCATTCCACGATAAAACACAGCAGTTTGCGGGAATGAGCCTGCATGAGTTTGAGAACGATATCCGCGGCAGGAGTACGGAGTACATCGGGATATTTGATGAAAACGGGAAACTGCTGGTGGCAGGGACGTCGAACAGCAAAAACCATGTAACATTGCCGACCCTGCCGCAGGGAACAGATTATTCAAAGCTCACTCTGACGCATAATCACCCGTCGGGCAACGGTCGCGGGCTTGGGGGAACGTTCAGCCCCGCCGACATCGAAAATCACGCCCGATTAGGTCTTAAGCAGACCCGCGCGGTCGCGAACGGCAAAGGCGAGCACTCTTACATAATTACCACAACGCCCGGCGCAAATCCGGACGGTCTAAAAAATTTCGCGGCAGGCGCTGGCTCAGCAATGCGCAACAGAGGAAACGCATATGTTGCAAAGGTGGAGAAAAAATTTTCCGCCAACGGTCAGAAAATGCCGCTTGAGCTTTACAACAAGGTGTATCTGGGCAGTCAAAAGAAATTCTGGACGGGCGAGGCGGAAAAGAACGGATACCAATATGTCACGCTGAAAAAAGCTTCGTGGTAACGCGAAAATCTCTTGACAATCATGATTTGGCATGGTAAAATTAAATTAAGAAAGGCGGTGTTTTTATGGAAAAAACAAATATCCCAGAGGGCTATGTAGAGGTCGACCCTATTGATGAAACGCTTGACGATATCGACTTTAACGCGCCGGATATGCTCGATAAGGACGGAAACCCTATCATTACAAGGGACGAGCTGCGGCAGATAATGGAGGAGTGCGTTAAAGAAATGCAGGAGGAAGCCGAAAAATACGTTGAAAATATGTCGCCCGAGGAAAAGGCTCACAACAAAGAGGGCATGGCAAAAATCGCGGCGGCGGATACTATGGAGGAAAAATTCCGCATAGCCAAGGAGTATTTTCCCGAGGAATTCAAGGACAAGGACTGGTTTTACGAGGAGGAAATACCGCTCCCCGACTTTTCGGATCGCGTATAATGTGAAAAAATTCAAAAGCGTTTTGCCTAACGGCAGAGCGCTTTTTTATTGCCAAAAAACAGCGGGGGGAGGTGAAAAAATTGAAAATAGAGATCAGGAGCGCAGGCGGAAGCCGCCCGCAAGACGAGATACGCGTTTCGGGCTATGTGAACGCGGTGGAGCGGGACAGCCGAATACTTCCCGCGGAAATATCAAGGGCAGCAAGCTCTCCCTTTGTGGAAAAGGTAGCGGCGGGAGCGTTCCGGCGTGCGATTGAGCGCAACCCGAATGTGCGGATGCTGTTCAATCATGAGCGGGAGATCGGCTCGGTGGGCGGCGGGCAGCTTAAGCTGACAGAGGACAACATAGGGCTTCACGCCGAGGCGGTCATTACCGACAGCGAGGTAGTCGCGGCGGCAAAACGCGGGGGACTTCGCGGGTGGAGCTTCGGCTTCTCCGGAGCTAAGGACAGGTGGGAGCAGTACCGCGAGGGAATTCAGCGGCGCACGCTGGAGGACTTCACCCTGGCGGAGGTGAGCATTCTCACCAAAACTCCTGCGTATTTCGGTACCAGCGTTGAACTGCGCGGAGAGGACTGCGACGTTCTTGAAACAAGGTCTTGCGACGACGCGCAGGAAGCAGTAAATATGGAAACAGACCCCGATCCTTCGGAATCTGCCGTGGATCGTGAGTATTTTTCAAAGCAGATTGAAATTCTGAAAATGAAAGGAGAACTTTTATGAATAAGTTAAAGGCACTTATTGAAAAGCGCAGCGCGCTTATTTCCGAGATGGAGGAGCAGGTCAAGGTTATCGAGACCGAAACCAGAGCTTTCACCGATGAGGAACTGAACGCTTACAACGCGAAAAAGGCGGAGGTTGACAGCCTGACCGCTACCATCAACGCGCTTCGCGAACAGCGCACGCTCGATATCACCGAGTCCGTTTCCGACGGCTCAGAGAGCAAGGAGCAGGCGGAAGAACGCGCTTTTGTGGAGTATCTGCGCAGCGGCAAGGCTATGGAATTAGAAACACGCGCCGACAGCAACTGGACTCCCTCGGAAAACGGCGCGGTAATTCCCTCAAGCATCGCCAACAAAATTATTGAGAAGATCGTGGAAATTTCCCCTATCTACGGGCTGGCAACAAAGTATAACGTGGGCGGCTCGCTGAGCATTCCCTATTACGATGAGAGCACGGGCAGCGTTACCATGGAGTATGCGGACGAATTCACCGACGGCGACGCAAAGGCGGGAAAGCTGATGTCCATCACCCTCAACGGATACCTCGCTCGTGCTATCTGCAAGGTGTCCAAGAAGCTGATAAACAACAGTCAGTTTGATATTCTGAGCTATGTTGTCGGCAAGGTCGCGGAGGCTTGCGTGAAGTGGATTGACGAGCAGCTTATCAACGGAACGGCGGGCAAAATCGAGGGCTTATCAACGTCTAAGCAGGTGCTCACCGCTAAGTTGGCGGACAAGATCGAAGCGGACGAACTGATAGAGCTTCAGGATAAAATTCCCGACGCGTACCAGGGGAACGCCATCTGGATAATGAGCCGCGCCACCCGCACCGCTATCAGAAAGCTCAAGGACGGACAGGGCAATTATCTGCTGAACAAGGACGCTACCACAAAGTGGGGGTATTCACTGTTCGGCAAGCCCGTTTACATTGCGGACTGCATCAAGCAGGAAGCGGGAAAGCCCGCGGTGTATTACGGAGATTTCAGCGGACTGGCGGTCAAGACAGCGGAATCGGTGAATATCGAGGTGCTGCGCGAAAAGTACGCGGAACAGCACGCGGTCGGAGTTGTGGCGTGGCTGGAGATGGACGCTAAGATAGAAAACGACGAGAAAATCGCGGTGCTGAAGATGGGCGGCAGCCAGGCAGCGGCAGCTAAGGCTTAACAGGAGGCGCGTATGAAAATAAGCGAGGTAACACGGGAGATAATCAAAGACCACTGCGGAATATCCGATAATGATTCCGACGGGCTGCTGGACGTATACAGAGAAGCGGCGGTGCTTCAAATCAGCGGATACACGGGGCTTTCGCGGGAGGCGCTTGACGATCACCCCGACCTCGCTTATGCGCTGCTGGCTATCATCGGCGAGATGTTCTCCACGCGGGATATGCGGGTCGAGTATGACAAGCTGAACCCAATGGCTAAGCAGATCATGGATTTGCATACGGTAAATTTATTATGAGAAAAACGGCTTTTAATAAAAGGATAGTCCTGCTCGCGCTAAAGCCGTCGGAAGGGCGCGGAGAGCCTGCCGAAATTGCCCGCGCAACGGTGTGGGCGGATATTTCGGATATCGGAGTTACCACAAAGCTGACCGCGCTCTCCGCGGGCGAGGAGGTGTCATTTTCGGTGATAATGTGGCGAGCCGAATATAAGGGGTATACCCATGCGGAATACGGCGGTGTGCGATATAAAATCGTTGAAACGGGAGCAGCGGCAAATCCGCTTCATATAAAGCTGCTGCTAAAAAGGGGCTGATATAATGGACGTTGCGGACAGGGTGGAAAAGGCTCTGAACGGCGTTGTGAAGCTGTATGCTTCCGTTCCCGAATTTACCGACAGGAACGCTCCCAACAAATATGCGGTTTACACTATCGCGGAGACGGGCGCGGACTTTTCCGAGGGCGAAAACCGCGTAAATCAGTATTATGTTTCGGTGAATATTTTTACTCCGCAGTATGATTTCGGGCTGTATGAAAAAATAAAGGCGGCGATGTACTCTGAGGGCTTTTGCTACGCGGAGGGCGGTAATATCCAGGACGATAAAATATTTCCCTACACTCGGCATTATTATCTTGATTTTATGGCGGTGATCGAGCGATGAGCGACTTTTTTGGTATGAACGACCTTTCGGCGGAAATTATGGACATGATAGGCGATAGCCGGAAGATGGTAAGCGAAGTTGAAAGCCTTTCCCCGACGGCAGCGCGGGAATCCGCGGAGATAATCGCGCAGGAACAGCGGCGCATATTCGATAAAGCGAATTTCGAGCGTAACAAAAAAAAGCACATTTACAAGATGGTGGACTCTTCGGTGGTAAAGGTTATCGCAGGGCGCTCCCCAAAAAGCAAAACGACGGTTTTTGAGAGCGGATTCGATACCCCAACGCTGAAAAAATATCCCGAATTGACAATGATCGAGTTCGGCAGACCCGGCAAATCGCCGCGGTACTCCAAAAAAACCGACAAAAACGGGCGCAAAAAGGGGGATTTTCCCGAAGCGGCGCAGGTCATGCCGGTGCGCATGGGGTTTCGGGCGGCTAAGGAAAAGGCTTTCAGGCATTACGCCGACAGGCTTATGGATAAAGCTAATGATATATGGCACGGTTAAAATGCATTTTTACAAAATGCTCGTGCAAACGCTTGACAAAGCACATGTAATGTAGTATAATATTATCAAAGGAGATGATGTTATGTCTACGACGAATATTACCATAAGAATGGATTCTGAGCTTAAGAAGCAGGCGGAAGAACTGTTCTCGGACCTCGGGCTGAGCATGACGGCGGCGTTTACGGTTTTCGCGAAACAGGCAGTGAGAGAGCAGCGTATTCCGTTTGAGCTGACAAGGGATGTTCCCAACGCCGAAACGCTGGCGGCTATCGCGGAGGTCGGGGAGATGAAGAAAAATCCCGATAAGTATAAGGGTTACACGGACATAGACGAGATGATGAGGGATATTCTTTCATGAAATACACCGTAAAACCTACCTCACGGTTTGAGAAGGATTTAAAAACCGCGGCAAAAAGGGGCTGTAAAATACCTCTGCTGACCGAAATAATAAAAAAGCTGGCAAACGGCGAAGCGCTTCCTGCGAAAAACCGTGACCACGCGCTTACGGGGAATTACAGTGGGTGCAGAGAATGTCACATCACCCCCGACTGGCTTCTGATCTACGAGATAAGCGAGGATACCCTGTTTCTATACCTGACCAGAACTGGAACGCACAGCGATCTGTTCTGAAAATAATAAAGCGTGATTGAAAAATCGCGCTTTTTTTGTGACTTTTTTGAAAGGACTGATGATATGAGCAATCAGACTAACAACGGCAAATCGAGCATTAACGTTAAAAGGCTCGTCATGTGGGGTATGAAGAGTGACACCGACGAGGGCACGACATACGACACGGAGGTGCGGGAGTTCCTGCACCAGCTCAACAGCGCGCGGTATGTTCCCAAGGTACAGACCGCGGAACAGTACGGCGATGGCGTAAAGGTGGAGGATTATGTCGCAAAGGACGGCGGTGAGCTGGATATAGTTATCCGCGGATTCACCGATGGCGACAATGAGTTCCTTTTCGGCGAAACAAGCAAAAACGGTACTTCCGTGTCCAACTCAGGGGATATCGTGCCGTATGTGTGCGCGGCTTACGCTACCGCGCGCCCCGACGGCAAGCTCAATCTGTTCAAGTTCCCCAAGGTGAAATTCATGCCCCAGGGCGAGGACAGCAGGCAGCGCGAGGGCAGCACGGTCAACTACGGAACAGCGAATATCAAGGGCACCTATTCCCCGCTGCTTTCCAACGGCGACGACTGTTATAAGCGGCTCGCGGTCGACCCCAAGACCGACAAGGAGATTATAGAAAAATGGTTCACCGAGGCAAATAATATCGGCGGCAGCGCGAGCATTGTATCGCTCAATAAAACGGGTGAGGAATAATGCTGACGGAGCTGCTGCCCCTGTCCCATGAAATACAGTTTGGAGAAGCGCGTTTGTGTCTAAGATATGACATGGACGCGCTTCTCTGGTTGGAACGGGAGGGGCTTACTTTTGAAGATATTTTCGCGGAGGAAATAAGCGGAGATGTTCTGCTGAAATTCCTGCGCGCGGGACTTACGGAGGATATCGGAGAGCGGCGGGAAAAAGGGCTGATGGAAACGCTCGGGGCGGCGGGGCTGTGGGCTCATCTAAGGGCGGCGGTCACTCTGGCGCTGCCCGAATACGACCCGCTGATAATTCCCGAGCCAAGCGCCGTAAAAGGCGACGGAAATCCCGATTACGCGCGGCTTCGGACGCTTGTGTGCGATGTAATGAAAAAGCCCGAGGAGTTTTTCTGGAAGTCAACGCTGCGGGAGCTGCTGGCGCGCTGGCAGTCTTATGCGGTGGCTAAGGGCTATGCTAAAGAGCCGGAGAGGGTTCAGATGTTCGATACCGAGGGTATGGTTGAATAAAACAGCAACGTAGCGCCCACGCAGGAAAATTTTTCGCGGGAGCTCGTGAAAACGGAGCGTCAGCGGAGTTTTTGCGGGCGGGTCGCGGAAAATTTTTTTGAGATAAGAGGTGATTTTATGGCGCGACCGTCCAAGCCTGTGGCGGTTCTGGAGAGCGAAAAGAAGTCGCACCGCACCAAGGCGGAGCTGGAGCAGCGCGAAAAGGGCGAGGCGGCTCTGCTTTCGGGCAAGCGGTGCTTTGAGCGCGAGAGCGTTCGGGCTAACCCCGTGGCGCACAAGGAATATCAGCGGCTCATTAAGCTGATGAGGGCTATCGGCAAGGACGACGCGCTGTATGCTCCCGAATATAACCGATACTCCGAGCTTTTCTCGGAGGAGGAATTTTATAAGGGAGAGATTGTGGCGCTCCAGTCGGAGCTTGTTTCGCTCCGCGGTCTGACGATAAACGCCGCTGCCGCCGCGAACATTATTTCAGAGGAAATAGAAACAGGAAATATTTCCGAGGAGCTTACGGTCACGCTTGACGGGCTTCTCGAAAATATAAGCAAGCTGCACGATCAGCGCGGAAAGCTGCTCAAACAGCTTTCGGATATGGACTTGAAGGTGAAGCAGAAGCGCGAGGCTATGCTGGCGCTTGAAAAGGAAAACTGCATGACCGTTTCGGCGGCGCTTCGGACCGTTCCCAAGGAGGTTCAGAAGCCCGAAGAGGACGCGCTTTTAAAGGCGCTAAGGGAGGAATAATGCTTAATTTTGAAAATCTCGACAAAGCGGTATACAGCGGAGCGGGAGCTTACGATATCCCCGAGCTGCCGCCCGTTACGGACGTTCCCTCGGCGGAATGGATATCCTTTAATTTCGCAAAAAGCTGCAATGCGCCCGAGGGAAAAGGGGTGCATTTTTTTGTGGACGATTATCAGTTTGTCCGGGTATGGAACTCGCCCGACAAATATATTCCGCTGCTGAAAAGGTTTGCGGCGGTGCTCGCTCCCGATTTCTCCACCTATACCGATATGCCCCGCGCCATGCAGATTTACAACCACTACCGCAAGCACTGGGTAGCGCGGTATTTGACAGACAGTGGAATAACTGTTATTCCCACTATATCTTGGAGCACGCCCGACAGCTATGAATGGTGCTTTGAGGGAGAACCGCGCAATTCCGTTGTGGCAATTTCCACGGTCGGGTGTATGAGGCGGGACGCGCTGGAGCTGTTCCTTATGGGATTTGATGAGATGAAGCGGCGGCTCTCCCCTGCTCTGATAATCTGTTACGGCGCAGAAATCGAGGCGAGTGTCACCCTCAAGGGCTGTGTGAATATTCCGCCCTATTACAAGAAAATCAAGGAGAGGTGCAATGGGAATAATTAAAAAAATATTCGGACTGGAAACCCGAGCATCGCTTGACGGCGGCACGATAACCCCGGAGACCGACGCGGCTTTGCTCCGCGCGCTGGTGGGTACGGGAGAAATTACCGCCGAAACCGCGCTTGAAATTCCCGCGTTCTCGGCAGCGGTGGATTTTATATCGTGTACCGTCGCAATGCTTCCCGTAAAGCTGTACCGCGAAAATACGGAGCTTCACAAAACCGAAGAGATAACCGACGACAGGAGACTGTTTCTGCTTAACGACGAGGCTAATCATGTTATGAGCGCTCTTGACGCAAAGCGGGCGCAGGTGCGCGATATGCTGATAAACGGCGCAGGGTATCTCTACATAGATCACGGCGAGGCGCTCTATTATGTGAAGCACGGGGATATCTCGGTGCAGTCAAACTCCGAGCCTATTTTCAGGGACTTTGATATTCTGGTGGGAGCAAAGCGGTATTACACGTTCGATTTCGTGATACTGACCCGCGGCAGCTCCGACGGAGTAACGGGCAGGGGCGCGGTGCGGGAGCACAAAACGCTTCTTTCCGCCATGTACAACGCTCTGAAATATGAGAATGTTATTTCGCGCACCGGCGGCAACAAAAAGGGCTTTTTGCAGGCGGAGCACAAGCTGTCGCAGGAAGCTTTCGACAAAATGAAGATGGCTTGGGAGGAGCTTTACGCCAACAACGGCAACAACATGATGCTGCTTAACGACGGTGTGAAATACGTTCCCTCCGCGTCAACCTCAGTGGAAATGCAGCTCAACGAGAACAAGCGCACCAACTCCGAGCTGATAGCAGCTATTTTCGGGCTGTCCCCCGAGGTCATCAGCGGAACGGCGAACACGGCTCAATATATGTCGGCGGTGCGGACGGCTGTCCTGCCCGTCGTGGAGGCTTACCAAGCGGCACTCAACAAGGCGCTTCTCACAGAGGAGGAAAAGGGGAGGTATTATTTCACGCTGGATACCACCGAGCTGCTTAAGGGCGATACCCTTTCAAGATATCAGGCGTATGCTTTGGGTTTGCAGAATAATTTTTTGCAGATAGACGAGGTGCGGTATCTGGAGGACATAGAGCCTATCGGTTTCAATTATGTCAAGCTCGGCTT
This sequence comes from uncultured Oscillospiraceae bacterium, assembly GCA_910577365.1. Taxonomy (GTDB): domain Bacteria; phylum Bacillota; class Clostridia; order Oscillospirales; family Ruminococcaceae; genus CAG-115. The sequence continues at coordinate 9,964 of CAJTMU010000040.1, forward strand.
GCAGGATGTTCTGCTCGACCCGAAAACAAATACGGTTTACACGCCGAATACCAATCAGACCGCGCAGATGGGACGGGTGCCGTCTGCAAGTAATCAGATGTTGACCAAAAATGCGGAGAATACGGGAGAGGAAAAATAATGTCGGAAGAACGCAACATAACCGCCCGCTTTACCGCTGACACAAGCGGATTTTCGCCCGCGGTAAACGAGCTTATACAAAAGCTGAAAACTCTTAATGGAGAGTATGAGCAGAACCAGCAGAAAATTAAGCAGCTCAACACCGATATAAAGGGGTATCAGTCAAAGCTCAGGGAGCTTGAAAACGCGGAAAGACAGGGCACTACACTGACCGCAGAGCAGCGCCGCGAAATGCAGTCTCTCCGTGACAATATCGCTCGGTGCGCCACAGAGCTGGGCACTTACCGCGCGGCGCAATCCACGCTTCGCGGCGATATCACACAGACCACCCGTGAGCTTAACGAGCAGCGCGACGCGGTGAACAACGTCAGCAGCGCGGCGGCGACCTTCGGGGACGTTCTCAAGGCGAATATAATTTCCGACGTCGTTCATATGGGCTTGCAGAAAACACTGGAGCTTCTGAAAAGCGCGGCGGCTTACTGCTATCAGGTGGGAACTTCTTTTGAGGCGGCAATGTCGCAGGTGGGCGCTGTCTCGGGCGCGTCTGCAAGTCAGCTTGAACAGCTCACCGCAAAGGCTAAGGAGCTTGGCAGCACAACAAAATTTACCGCGACCGAAGCCGCGCGGGCTATGAATTACATGGCAATGGCGGGCTGGGACGCGGAGCAAATGCTAAGCGGCATTGACGGTGTTCTCAGCCTTGCGGCGGCTTCGGGGGAAGACCTTGGAATTACTTCGGATATTGTTACGGACGCTATCACCGCATTCGGGTTAGAAGCTGACAGGTGTTCACATTTCGCTAATATTCTTGCGGCAGCAAGCGCAAATGCTAACACAAACGTTTCGCTTATGGGTGAAACGTTTAAATACTGTGCTGCCGATGCCGGCTCGTTGGGGTTCTCGGCAGAGGATACCGTTACAGCCATCGGATTGATGGCAAGCGCCGGCATAAAGGGCAGTCAGGCAGGTACAGCGCTGCGTAAGCTGTTTACGGAAATGTCGGACGATCTCACGCTCACAAGCGAGAAAATGGGCGATATTACCATAAAAACCGCGAACGCAAGCGGAGAAATGCGTCCGTTTATCGATATTGTCAAAGACCTGCGCAAGGAATTTGCACAGTTAAACCCGCAAGAGCAAACCGCCGCCGCAAAGGAGCTTGTGGGACAATACGCGCAAACAGGCTTTAAAACGCTGATGAATGCTTCCGAGGAAGCATTTGAAAAGCTCACTTACGCTATCGAAAACTGCGACGGTGCGGCGGCTTCCATGGCGCAAACCATGCAGGACAACCTTGCGGGACAGGTTACTATTTTCCAGTCTGCGCTTGAGGGACTGGGTATTTCCGTTTATGATAAATTCGGCGGGGCTTTGCGCGAGGCTGTGGGTATCTTCACCGACTGCATTTCCGATATGACCGACAGCGTTGAGGGCGGGGAGCTTGACGAGAGTATTTCTCGGCTGGCGGATAGCTTCAAGAGCGCCGCTGCCGAATTTGCGGGGTTCATTTCAAATAATTTGCCCGATTTCGTGGACGGTATCGCGAACGCTTTGAATTTCGTTATCACGTTCAGAGATGAGATAGGCTCGCTTGTCAAGGGTGTTATCGCTTTCAAGGGGGCTATGGCAATAAGCGATATTATACTCGCCGCAGCCCGCTCGCTCGCCGTTCTTAAGACTGCCTTAAAAAGCGCGGCGGGCGCGCAGGAGGTTCTTAATAATACAATGGCGGCTAATCCCTTCGGGCTGGTCGCTGTTGCTATCGGCGCTGTTATCGCCGCGGCTTCGGAGCTTGAAGCCCACCTCGACGATTGCAACCAAAAGGCGTCCGACACTATGGAGACCGTCGGCGACCTTATTGACACCTCACAGAGATACCGCGACACGGCAAAAAGCTTGGAGGAGGTCATAACAAAATTTGAGGATATTACCGAATCCGAGGAAAACGCGGCTCTGAAAAGCCGCAAGCTGACGGAGCTTCAGGAAACGCTTATCTCGCTTTGCGGTTCGGAAGTGGACGGTATCGACCTTGTAACAGACGCTTTCGCGAATCAGGCAGAGGTACTTGGGGAACTCAACAGGCTAAAGGACAACTATAATCAAAAATCGCTCGAAGAAGCGCAGGCAGCTCTTAACAGGCTTAACGAGGCGGAGCAGTATAAAACGGCGCTGTCGCTTAATAGCACGGTTTCGGGCGGATATAATACAGTGCTGTGGGCGGCGCAGAATCTCAAAACCTTTGATGTTTCGGGAACTGTCGGCGGACAGGCAGCTACCAAATGGAACACTTACGGGGCGCTGTTCAAGGATAATATGATGTATTTAAGCGGCAGCTACGAGGACCGCCTTGCCGATCTCATAACGCTTAAGGATTATCTTTTGCATGAGGGCGGATTAAATTCAAACGATGCGGCGGTAAGGGATGTTTCCGCGCTTATTGAGCAGCTAAAAGCCGATTCCGAGAGCAAAGAGCTGTACACTCAGATGATAAATAATCTGCAAAACGGTCACGACGCGGATTACAATCCCCCCGAACACCTTATGGGCAGCCAATACATTGCCAATGAGGAAGAGAACAAGGGCAAAGCCCGCGAGGCACAAGCAGAGGCGGAAAAAGAGGACGCGGAAAAATCCGCGGAGGAGCTTGCCGCTCAATACAAAGAAGAAAAGCAGCTTGCCGACGACATGTACGGTGTGAGCGAAATATCCGCTGAAGAGTACTATAACAGGCTTACGGTTCTCCGCGACAGCTATCTGGAACAGGGTTCTCACGAATGGTATGTTGCTACCAAGGAGATAAAATCTCTTGCGGAGAAGCTTGGGGACGCTCTTGGCAAGACAGCGCAAACTACCGCCGACAAAATCAAGGACGCACTTTCCGACGTGAAGTCCGAATACCAGAAAACCCTCGACGCGATAGACGCGGAGATTGAACGCCACAACCGCGAAAAGCAGGATAAGGAATATCAGGGCAAGGTTGACGCGCTGAACGCCCGCTTGAAATATGAGCAGCTTGATATCTTCTCGCGCCGCGAGTTGGAACAGGAGCTTGCTGATATACAAGAGGAATGGGGCGAAGCAAAATACCGGCGCGACACGGTAGACGCAAAGAGTATGCTTGATACTGTTTACACACAGACTCAGGATATGATAAACGCCGCACCGACCGTTATGATTGATCAATGGAACGCGGCTATAACCGCTGCCTTTGAGGGCATTGGAGAGGACTTCTCAAAAAGCATGGAGCTTGGAACGGCAACAACTCAGGCAGTTTACAATATTACGATTAACGGCATGGATAAAACGCCCGAACAGCAATATCGGGAATGGACAAGGTATATTTCAAGCAGGGTTATATGAAGTGTTGACTTTTAGTGAAAGGTGTGATATAATGTAGGAAAATATTTTTGGAGGAAAATATGAAAAAAAGGTTGATGTTATTTTGTTTGGTTCTATCACTATGCTTTATTTTGACTGGATGCAACGGTCTTTCAAAAATGTATAAAGATGTTGGTGTCAAATTTGCTGAAGGTATGGGAAACATGACATTTGATGAAGCTAAATCAATTGCTGAAGGCAGTGAATATAATGTAGAAATAACTGATAACGATCAAATTACTCGGATCGAATTAACCGATAAAAATAAGGAACGCATTTCAGTTTATTTTAGGTCAGGAAGTAATGGCGATAAAGCACCTACTGTTTCAAGCCTATTTTATTCCAGTTTAAACAAAGATAAATCATTTTATGCTTCCGAATTTTCATTTTCAACAGAAAAAATATCTAAATGGGGTGTTGATACCCAAAATGTTGAATCACTTGCAGCGTGTGAACGCTTCATGTTTGGAGCGACAAGCGGTGTTATTTTAATAAAACCGCAAACATCAGATGAAAATAACAGCGACACATCTTCTGTAAATACAAACACAAAAACTTATACATTGCGGCATGGCAAATTGCTGAATACAACAATAAATGATGATACTTTGGTTATTAAAGCCAAAATAGAATCCAGCTATGATAATAAAGCCACTGTTGACCAAAATTATTACAACATTGAGGATATCATTAAAAATCAAGGCGGCGACAAATACACGGAAATTCAGTACTGGGCAGTAGCAGATATGACAGACGGCTCGGAGCAAAAGGTTGTCAGCTTTACCGTTTCAGAAAGCGTTATCAAGCAAATCGCCAACAATGAAATCGTAACTAATCAAATGGGTAGCTACGTTGACGATTTGTTTATTCATGCAAGTTTGAGCTGATTGTACATCACAAACACAAAACACACCCTGCACATAAAACAGGGTGCTGTTTTATACAGTCATATAAATTTAAGCACTCCCTCGGGGATGCTTTTGTTATACCCGAAAGGGGGTGATATAATGACAAAAGTAACTTATGCTAACGAGATAAACGGACTTTCCTGCACGTTTTCGACGGACACACCGCTGATGTTTCCTGAGGATATTGACGGCTGCTCCTGCGGCTGCGACGCTATAACCTACCGACCGCTGAACCTTAATGGGCAGCGGTTTGTTTCGTCCACGCTGACGGCTCGGACATTGGCGCTTACCGTTAATTTTGGCGGAAAAGAAAACGGGAAATACTCCAGAAAAGAGGCCTTGAAGCGCTGGGAGGAGATACAACGCGTTTTCGTGCCGGGCAATATGGGAACGCTCACTTGGACAAACGGCACGGAGAGCCGCTTTATAAAATGCCGCACGTCGGAGACCCCAAAGCCTGCGCAGCTGCTGCCTTATCTGTTCCGCGCAACGTTTTCTCTGACAGCGGATTATCCCATGTGGTTCGACAGCGTGGAAAACGTCGCGGAACTTTCAACGGGCGGTGTGACGATAGAAAATCTCTGCGGACTTGAAGTGCCGTTCATCGCGGAGGTCAGCGCCGCTTCGGACGTGTTTGTTATAGTGAGAATGTCCGACGGCGCGGGAATAGGTCTGGCAAACCGCATAAATGAGGATTTCACCATAGATACCGCCGCCTGCACCGTAACCACTGCGAGCGGGGAACTTGTAAATCATCAGCTCAGCGTAAACAGCACTTTTTTCGGCATACTGCCGGGAATAAATCGCTTCAATGTAGCGGGGCACGGCACGGTAAAGCTGAAATGGCACAAGGCTTATATGGGAATTTTTTAGGGGGTACAAATGGTTTTACAGATTTTCAGACCGCCAGGCGATAACGAGCTTCTTCAGGACTGCAAGCTCGGAGATATTAACGATGCGGTCTCACTTGAATATGAAAAATATTTTTGCGGGGTCGGAACATTCACGCTGGAGCTCTCCCCCGCTTCTCCGTTTGCGGGGGTCATCGGGGTAAACTCGCTGATCTATTACCGCGAGGACGATATATGCTGGGTCGTGAAAAATATAAAGACCACCGCCGAAAAGATTACAGTGACCGGTTACGATCTTAACGGGCTGCTGCTCGACCGCCTTACTCTTCCCACAGAAGGCGGAGAAGCGGGCACAGAGGGCAAGGACGCGGTAAGCGGTTCTACGGAATTCTGCGTCAAGCATTTTGTGGAGTATAACCTTATTTCCTCTCCCATGCCCGAGCGGAATGTCGCACGCCTTATCGCTGCGGAGAACAGGGACAGAGGCATTGCGGCAGACAACTATCTTGCTTCAAAGGAATGCCTGGAGGACGTTGTGCGGACCATGTGCGGCGGCGCGGGGCTGGGGTATCGCATAAGGCTTGATCTTACGCAATCGACCTCCGAGCCGCTTCTGATATTCGACGTGCTGGAGCAGTGCGACCGCTCTGCCGACCAGGACGAGCGAAACCGCGTTATTTTCTCAGAGGGTATGCGGAATGTCGGCGGAATCGAGCGCGAGCTGGGAGTTACCGCAGAGAAAAACGCGCTCTGGTGCGAGGTTGGCGGTCTTGACGGGTTTGTTAATTCGGGGGAGAACATTCCCGCGGGCTGGGCGCGGCGTGAGGAATATGTGTCGCTGTCCGTTACCGATCCTTATAATCAGGAGTTTGTGGACGAGGCGGCGCAAAAGGAAATGTCTGACAAATTCGCGTCCACCGACAGCCTGACTGTCGAAGCGGGGAACCCGCTGGAATATGGCGTTGTCTATGATGTTGGTGATATCGTGACGGTGTACGACCGCGAGAAGTCCGCTCAGCTGAACAGCGTTATTTCTGCCGTGACCGTCAAGCGCACTGCGACCGAGCATACCGTTAAGCTCACCCTGGGAGAGAGCAAGCCTAAGCTGCTGGACGGATACGCGAAAAAGACAGACCTGCTCGCGAAAAATCAGAGAGATTATCCCGCGGGTAGTTCGGGCGGCACTACTGTATATTACGCAAACAATCCCCGGGCGGTAACAGTCGGCGAAGCGTCCGAGGTGCTGCTGCAGATTCAATTTGCCGCGACAGCGACTGCCGCGCCGATTTTCGGCGCTACGCTCCAGCTTGACCTGACCTCGGGGGGCACGGTGGAATTTATACTGAATTATGACAATGTGCATTTAATAACGTATTCGCAGCTTTATATGGCAGGGGCGGCTAACAAATCAATAACTATTCCGCTGCCCGGCACGGGAAGCGGCTCGCACGTTCTGCAGCTGTGCCTGAAATCCGCCGATGCGGTGGGGACGGCAGCCGCGGGAGCAAGCTACGGCTGGGTCATGGGCAGCGACCTTGCGGAAAACAATGCGTGGGACGGTACGATCACCGCGCGGCAGCAGGGCGCGGTATTTCGCGTTTTGCCGCTTAACGTAACGCCCGCTCCCGCCGAAGCGATCCCCGCTGCGAAAGCCCCGCGCCCTATCGGCATAATGCCGGAGCAGGGCGGCGCGGTGTTCCGCGTCGAACCCGCCGTTATAACCGCGGTCAACGTTAACGAAGAGTTTCCGACCGCGCCGATCGGCGGCGCAAACGACGGAGACAGTGCGATCGTCATAGTATTTCCCAACCCCGTTGATCTGCGCGACGGCGCGGCGGCGCTGAGCGGCTTTACCGTGACGGCGGAGATCGGGCGCGACGTTGAGAAGCTGAGCGTTTCGGGCGTTGAACAGGTAAACCGGAGCGAACTGCGCCTTAACGTCCCCGCGCTGCCGACCGTAACGGGCGCGTGCGCGGTAACGTACGTTTCGCGCGGCGGACTTACGGACAAGATCGGCGGACGCGCTGTCGCCGATTTTATAGTCAAATTTACGCCCGATTTCGGGCAGACGTATTCGGAAGGAGAAAACAATGCTTAAAGGAAAATCAACGATCCGGCTCTTCGACGCGGCAAGCGGTCGGACAGTGGACGAACAGACGAACGAAAACATGATAACCGACGCGGTATCAAGGCTGCTGAACCCTCCCGCAGATTACACGTCATACGGCGTCAGCCCCGCGCAGGCTTATGCCGATGCGCTACCGCTTATAAGCAAGGGTATGGCGGGAATACTGCTTTGGGACAACACTATTGCGGAAAACGCTTCAACCGTGCTGCCGCCGAGCGGTGTCAACCAGGTCGGGCACGCAGGCGGAGCTTACAGCGGCAATAACCCATACCGCGGCTCGCTCAACGCCGCCGAAACCGCCGATATACCGAACGGTAAGCGGTTTGTGTGGGATTTCACCACGGCGCAGGCTAACGGCGAAATAAAATGCTTGTCGTTAACGTCATTTGATGGCGGAAATACCGGCTGGGACGAAGGCGCTGACAGCACTGGTTTTTACAAATTCATCGGCAATCAGGTCACTCCGTATCTCGACGTCAACAGCTACTGCATAGGCGAAACGGAGCGTGGAGTGTGGGTGTTCGCGAGCGTAAACAGCAAAACCGTCACGCTGAAATATTACCGCGCGTTCAACTCCGCAGCAGTCGGGCTGAGCGTCAATCCTCAGACCGCGCCCGTACTTTATGATACAAAAACGTTTCAAAGTATCGGATATATTAAGAACCCGACGCACTGGGTAATTTACGACGGCATAGCGCACAGCGTAAGTTGCATCAACGCAGACTCGCGCACGTTTAATCACGCGGTCATAGATATCAAGAACGGGACGCTTGTCAAAGAGGAAACAATAACACTTGATACGCTGCCTGAGGGATACGAGCTGAACTCCAATTATTCCCACGGGTATTTTTACAAGGATTGGCTGTACATCGGAGGCTTAAAGGACCGTTACTACTACCCCATGTGTTACAGCAGCGCGGGGAAATACATGGGCGAAGTGATACCCGCGGGATGGAGCGGCGGTCTCGAGACTGTCTGGGGGACATCGGACGGGTGGCTGATATTTAATCGAGGAAATATATGGGCAAAGGGACTCAAATACCGCAAGGTGCCACATAATATCAGCGATGAATATTATTATTCAACGTGTTACAGCTATCGCGCAAACGAAATACTGCCGTATATCACGATCGGCTATAGAAGAAGCTCCTCATACCCGAGTCTATGCAAAATAACGCCATACTTAGCTACTATTAATAATCTTGCAAGCGCAGTCACGAAAACCGCTGCGCAAACGATGAAAATAACCTATGAGATAACGGAAACGTAAGGTTAAGCCAAAAATTTGCAGTAAAATGCATTGCGAAATAAGGTATGATGTTTCGGGAAAAATTCCCCGAATAAAATAAGGAGGATTTTATATGGCGACGAAAACGGTAACATTAACAGGCGCGGAGCTTTGTGTGGACGAGCTGGGCGGCTTGAACGCACTGATAGTGAACAACAC
>CAJTMU010000041.1 GCA_910577365.1 uncultured Oscillospiraceae bacterium
TCTCTCAATGAAAATATCAACCCATCCGCAGGAGCGGTTATTTCCTGCTCCACCGTACCGTTTATAGGGGTAACTATTTCACCGATGACCGTTCCCCTGCTTACCCACATATTATGCTCCGCTGATGGAATGAAGATACCGCTTTGCTCCGCATGTATGACCTTTACCGAACCGTCGGTAGACACCATGGGGTGAGATACGGAATCCTCGGTGCCTGTCCCGCCCGTCCACATTCCCATGGTAGACATCAGATTGAATATCCCTGTCAGAAGCTGTGAACAATAGCTTTTTGTTATTCTTTGTCCAACACCCATTTCTATCACCAATGTCGGAACACCGATTTTGTTCAGCGTATACGCCAGAGAACCTTCGCCGACAGCATTGGAATCGTGTACCCATACAAAATCCGTATTCAGCAGCTTGGCGTATTTCAGCAGCGCGTCGCTGTTTTCCCTGCTTATTCTTACCTGCGGCACTTCCCGTATAAATATATTGCTTGCGTGTATATCAATGCAGATATCTGCTCCGCTTATATCTGCCGTTAGCTTTGCCGCAACGTTCTCCGCTATCGCGCCCGTATCCGACCCCGGAAACACTTTATTCATATCCAGTCCCGACATGGGTACGGCTCTTGTCACCGACTCCATTCCGAGCGGGTTTATCGACGGATAGATATCCACTATTCCCCTAAGCCTTGACGTATTCGCGGTTATCCGCCTTACCAGCTCATAGCACACATACTGACCCTCCAGCTCGTCACCGTGTATTCCCGTCACTATGGCTATACGCTTTCCGCTGTCCTCCACCGCTCCTTTCAGGCGGTTCTTTTTTATCGTCAGCTCCTCATCCGCGGGGAGCTTTATCGACACAATATTCTCAATCATATTTTCTCCTCATTTTAATTTGAAATTTTCCGCGAACCGTCTGCCACGGCTAAATTAGCTTTGCTCCGTTATACCAAGTCAGGCTCTCGCGGAAAATTTCCTGCATGGGTGTTCGCTTTACTTCTGGTTTCAACACCTTTGCTTCACAACTATTGCCGAGTGGCTGTAATGTCAGTTTTCACTTGAATATACTTTGCTTACGCGAAAAATCGATTTTTCGTTAGGTTGTGCAAAATAAGCACCGAAAGCTGACACGGAGTTTTGCGCGATGCGCATAAAAAATATGGATAAATCCTATAATTCAACAAAACCAAATTGCAATTTAAAGATTCCCTACTCCACTGATTTAAGCGATTCCACCATACTGATCTTTTTCAGCACTACCGTCATGATCTGATTAACCACCAACGAAAACCCTATTGTTATAAGGAACGCCCATAAAAATGACAGCGGGTGAATATTTCTGCCAAACATTACCTCGTCAATTTCCGCTGTAACGATAACATACTCGCAAAGCCCTGTTCCGAGCAAAAGCCCAATCGCCGAACCCATCAGCGACAGTATTATATTTTCACGAAATACATAGCTTGACACTTCCCTGTCATAAAATCCCAGAACCTTAAGCGTCGCAATCTCTCTGATACGCTCAGTGATGTTTACGTTTATCAGATTATACAGCACTACGAACGCCAGTGCTCCCGCTGAAACTATCAGAACAACGATTACCAAGTCCATTATTTTTATCATGTCCGAGAAGCTTTCCGATGCTCCCGCGTTCATCATTACTGCCATAACTCCGTCAAGCGCAAGCATTTTCTCACTGAATCCAGCCTGTGCCTCATCGTCGGAGGATATTTCATTGGTAAAATATATCATATTGTACTCTGGGGCTTCGCCAAACGTTGATTTATACTGCTCCTCCGTCATATATAAATAATGACTGGCATAATGTTCGGTTATTCCAGATATAGTGACGGATTTTCCTTCCGTTTCGTCCATCACTATTGCAACATTGTCGCCCTTGCGCACATCAAGCAGCTTTGTCAGCTTTTCCGTGGCAACGGCGCCATCGGTCAGAGAGATTTTTTCGCCGCTTTTTCTTTCATGCATATCAACCATTTTACCGAAAATCTCCGCGTCCTCAACACATGTAACATAACAGTCCGCCTTCGCGTCATCAAAGTTCAGGGTGTATTGTTTGATAAGCGCTCTTGTTGTCAGCGTGCCTGGATCATAATCCTCAAGTTCTTCATAAATATCTCTCAGCTCCGATTCGCTCAGTCCGCTGTCCAGCGCGAGATATCCACTGTAATTGTATATCTCATTATATTGCAGATTAACTATATCCTTTACGCTGTCCTTAAGACCGAAACCGGTAAGAGAAAGCGCGGTGCAGCCCGCAATCCCGACCACCGTCATGAACATTCTGCGCTTATAGCGAAAAAGATTTCTTCCCGTGACCTTGCCGAAAAATCCGATATTGTTCCAGATCAACCCGATTTTTTCTATCAGCACCCGCTTTCCAGCTTTGGGCGCTTTGGGACGCATAAGTCCCGCTGGAGGTTCCGCCAGCACCCTTTTGCAGCTGAAAAATACTGTAAGCGCGATTGCTGCCGTCATTGCCGCAACAGAGAATAATATGTTGAACGGCTCAAGCATGAAATGTATCTCCCTTATGGAATACATCATGGAATAGGCGAAAATTATTACCCCGGGAAATACAAAGCAGCCAATCAACGCACCTATTGAGCCTCCGATAGCTGCCGCAGATACCGCATACATCATATATTGCTTCATGATAGCACCGTTTGAATATCCAAGCGCCTTGAAAGTTCCTATATGACCGCGCTGCTCTTCTACCATTCTTGACATTGTGGTAAGACAAACCAGCCCCGCAACAAGCAGGAAAAAAATCGGAAATATTGCAGCTATTCTGCCTATTCGCTGTGAGTTGCTCTCATATTCAGCATAGCCTACATTATCCTCACGCGTGAAAATATACCACTCCGGCTTTCCCACATCGGCAAGCTCACGTCTTGCATCATCGAGCTTTTCCTCCGCATCGGCTATTTCAGCGTTGAAGGTTGCGACCCCATGCTCATACTCTTTCAGACCGTCATCATATTGAAGCTTCGCTTTCTCAAGCTCAGCTAAGCCATCATTATATTCACGCAGACCCTCCTCGTATTCCGCCTGTTTTTCTGCGAGAGTTGCTGCGCCGTCCTCATATTCCCGCTGACCCTCCTCCATCTTATCAATGCCTGCATAAAACTGAGTAAGTCCGTCGTTATATTCAGTAAGACCGTCAAGGTATAGTTTTCTTCCGTCCTCATACTGCTCAAAAGCCTTATTATATTCAGCAAGACCCTCGTTATACTGCTCCCTGCCCTCGTCAAGCTCTTTTTGTGCTGCGTTGAGCTGAGCTATTCCCTGCGCAAGCTCCGCTTCTCCAACGGATATCTCTTCCTCCGCCGTGTCAAGCCTTGCCTTTGCCTCGGAGAGCTGCTTTGCGGTTGCATCAAGCACATGCTTGCTTTGTTCAAGCTGCTGCTTTGCCGCCTCATATTCCGCGCGCTGTTGAATAACTGCCGGATTATCTTTGCCATATGCCGCTTCAGCTTGTAAAAGCAGTTCTTCCGCTTCAGCAAATTGCTCCGCGGAAGCGTTATACTCTGCAAGACCCTGCTCATACTGAGCGTATCCCGCGTCATACTCCGCTCTGCCCGACGAAAGCTCTTCCTTTGCCGCGTTCAGATTTTCGCGGTTTTCCGCGATAATTTCCGTATTTTTATCTAATTCCGCCTGACCCTTGTCAAGCTGAATTTTGCTTTCGTCAAGCTCCAAACGTGCCTCAGAAAGCTGCTGTTTTGCCTCCTCCAGCTCCGTCTTGCTGTCAGACAGCTGTTTTGCAGCGTCATCCAGTGTTGCCTTGTTTTCCGCAAGCTCCCGCTTTCCATCCTCCAACTTTATACGCGCTTCTTCAAGTGTACGCTCCGCATCAGCAAGCTGCCTGCCACCATCGTCAAGCTTGGTTTTGGCGTCAGCAAGCTCCCTTTCGCCATCTTCTATTTTCCGCGCTGCGTTCTTAAGTTCCGCATCGGCTTCGTCAAGTTCACGCCGTCCGTCAATTTTAGCTTCCTCAAGCTCTTCTTCGCCGTCATCTATATCTTTTATCACGTCAGCGACAACCTCATCGTACCGCAGGTCGTTCCTCTCCGGAGCAATTTCCTCCAGTCTTTGCGATATCTCGTCCCGCAACGCCTTGTACTCATCAGAGTAACTCTCCATTTCTCTAAGACTATCTGACTTAATATATATCTCTGTGTATACTTCCTGCCTAAAATTACTCTCAGCTATACATATAAACGCGTCAATAGAGCCATCACCAATATTAGTGCTGCCGCGCTGCGTAAGAGATATAAACATAGGTGTTTCGTATAATCCCACAACTTTATACTCTTTGTATTTAAGCGGAAATTCCTCAGCCTCGGAAATATCCTCTAACCTTACAACATCGCCTGTTTTTGCACCATCGCGAAGCGAATTATAGCTTACTATACATTCATCCTCTGCTTGCGGCATTCTTCCATCGATGAGATTTATTTTATTTATCTTGTCCCCTGTCAGCGAATACACGCGTGTGAGCATCTCAGACTCATCTTTGAACATGGCAAGGTCGGTATATTTTGACGGAAATACTCCCGAAATATCCTCTATTCTTTTTATTGCTTCAACATCACCATTTGTAAGACCAAAGCTGGACATCACCCTTAAATCAAACAATTCATGCTTATCATAATATTTGTCCGCGCTTATTCTCATAACATTTTCAGCTGCACGAACGCCGCTGAAAAATCCCACACCTATGGCGCAAATAAGAAAAATTGACAGATATCTCCCCTTAGTGGCTTTTATCTCACGGAATATATTTTTATTTATAGTTTTCAATTCGCACCTCCCGTTCCAGTCTTACAACTTTACCATTCAATCTCTTCTACGGGAGTAGGAGAATCATTCATAATTATTTTTGACACCTTGCTGTTCTTAATTTTGATTACCCTGTCCGCCATTGGAGCTATCGCTGAATTATGCGTAACAAGTATTACTGTCATTCCGTCGCTGCGGCAGGTATCCTGAAGAAGTTTGAGTATAATTTTTCCCGTATTGTAATCCAGTGCACCGGTAGGCTCATCACACAAAAGCAGTTTGGGCTTTTTGCTGAGAGCGCGGGCTATTGAAACACGCTGCTGCTCACCGCCCGAAAGCTGAGCCGGAAAATTATCAAGACGCTCTCCAAGACCAACCTTTGTAAGTATCTCCGCAGCCGGTATATAATCCTTAGTAGTCTGCGCAGCAAGCTCCACATTTTCCTTTGCTGTTAGATTGGGAAGCAGATTGTAAAACTGAAAGATAAATCCCACATCATATCGGCGGTACTCAGTAAGCTGCTTTCTGTTGCATCTGTCCACGCGTGTGCCGTCTACGCTGATAACGCCCTCATCGCAGGTGTCCATTCCTCCAAGCATATTCAGCACCGTAGTTTTTCCCGAGCCGCTTGGTCCAACAATTATCACGAACTCGCCCTTTTCTATATCAAAGGTCATTCCGTCTGCTGCGTTTATTGTCACCTCGCCCATATGATAACGCTTATACACGTTTTCTAAGGTTATAAATGCCATTTGTTCCTCCTATATGCATAAAATCAGAATCAATATATCTTCAAATCTACTTTTTCATACATACGTAATTTTTAAGGCAGGAGAAGATATCTGCAATTAATTGCAGACCGTCCTATCCCGCCTTTTTCACCGACCTAAGTCATAAGGTACTGTAATCCTTATTATAATTACTCAAACAAAATTCAGCCGCAAAATCCCATCAACCGATTTTGCTTTTTCCACCCATATATGGTCTTAACACCTCAGGAATATTCACTGTGCCGTCTGCATTAAGATTGTTTTCCAGAAATGCTATCAGCATTCTCGGCGGAGCGACTACCGTGTTGTTAAGGGTATGCGCAAAGTACTTTCCGTCCTTACCGTTTACGCGTATCTTAAGACGGCGCGCCTGTGCATCACCAAGATTAGAGCAGCTTCCCACCTCAAAATATTTTTTCTGACGAGGAGACCATGCCTCCACATCATAAGATTTTACCTTAAGATCAGCCAGATCGCCAGAACAGCATTCGATAGTCCTTACCGGAATATCCATCGAACGGAACAAATCAACCGTGTTCTGCCACAGCTTTTCAAACCACATTGCAGATTCTTCGGGCTTGCAGACAACAATCATTTCCTGCTTTTCAAACTGATGGATACGATATACGCCGCGTTCCTCTATTCCGTGCGCTCCCTTTTCCTTGCGGAAGCAGGGAGAATAGCTTGTAAGAGTCTGAGGAAGAGATTCTTCAGGAACTATCGTATCAATAAATTTGCCTATCATGGAGTGCTCAGAGGTACCGATAAGATAGAGATCCTCACCCTCAATCTTATACATCATCGCGTCCATTTCCGCAAAGCTCATAACGCCAGTCACCACGTTGCTTCTTATCATAAACGGCGGAACGCAGTAGGTAAAGCCGCGGTCTATCATGAAATCCCTCGCGTAGGAAATTACCGCGGAGTGCAACCGCGCTATATCTCCCATAAGATAATAGAAGCCGTTGCCCGCTACCTTTCTCGCGCTGTCAAGGTCAATACCTTTCAGCCTCTCCATTATCTCCGAATGATATGGTATCTCAAAATCTGGAACAACAGGTTCTCCGTAACGGGTTATCTCCACATTTTCGCTGTCGTCCTTTCCTATGGGTACGCTCGGGTCAATTATATTAGGAATGGTCATCATTATTTTATTGACCTTTTCGGAAAGCTCTTCCTCCTGCTTTTCAAGCGCTGCCAGTTCATCGGAAAATTCCTTTACCTGTGCCTTCGCTTTTTCCGCCTCTTCCTTCATTCCTTTTGCCATATAGCCGCCTATCTCCTTGGAGATACGATTCCTGTCAGCTCTCAGGCCTTCTGCACGTTGAATGGTCTTTCTGTACTGCGCGTCCGCCTCGATTACCTCGTCTACCAACGGAAGCTTACTGTCCTGAAATTTCTTTTTAATGTTTTCCTTTACTGCCTCGGGATTTTCCCTTAAAAATTTAATGTCTATCATTTTTTTACCCTTTCCTTATTTATCAATTCACTGTAAAGTGCTCTAAAATACCTTTAAGCTGTTCTTCGTCCGAAAAGCTTATCTGAAGCGTATTGGAGCTTTTTCCTTCCGCTATCTTTACCTTTGTTCCCAATTGCTCTGTAAGCGATATCTCTATCTCGGTGTAGTAGGTAAGCTTTTGCTTTATTTCTTTTTCTGCGGGTTCTTCCGCATTTTTTGATTCACGCCGCGCTATCGCCTCAACCGCTCTTACGGTAAGCTCTCCCTCCGCCGCCTTGTGCGCAAGCTCTGTCATTACCGCCGTATCTTTAATCTGTTTAAGCGCTCTGCAATGTCCCGCCGAAAGTTTACCTTGCTGCAGAAGCATTTTCACGCCCTCTGGCAGTGACAGCAATCCAAGACTGTTTGCTATTGAAGAACGAGCTTTTCCTATTGCTCTCGACAGACTGTCTTGAGTCATGTCATAACGCTCAATAAGTTCTTTATAGCCCTGCGCTTCTTCTATCGGATTAAGATTTTCACGCTGAAGATTTTCAATAAGCGTTATCTGCATTGCCTGTTCTTCAGTTATATCATCGCGCACAACAACTGGAACTTCGCTAAGTCCGGCCATTTTCGCCGCGCGCCATCGGCGCTCTCCCGCGATTATCTGATATCCTCCGCCCGGCAGTGAGCGTACTATTATCGGCTGAATCACACCGTGCTCACTGATTGACATTGCAAGCTGCTCAAGCGCTTCCTTATCAAATGTCTTGCGCGGCTGATTTTTATCCGGTTCTACATCGCTTATACGCAATGTGCTCAGATTATCGCCGTCCTCCACATTGTTGTCAAAGAACAGATCATCAAAGCTGCTTTCAGTCTTTTTTGTTTTCGACATTCCTCTTCTCCATTTCCCTGCACTTATCTAATATTTCCTTTGACAGGCGCTTGTAAGAGTCAGCGCCCTTGGAGCTTTTATCGTAATAGAATATCGGCTCGCCGTGGCTCTGCGCTTCAGATATCTTTACATTTCTCGGTATTTCTGTTTTAAACAGAACCTTATTGTCAAAGGTTCTTTTAATTTCCCTCATTATTTCATTGCTTGCGGTAAGGCGTTTGTCAAGCATGGTGAAAACAATTCCCATTATGCTTAGGTCGGGGTTTGCTTTCTTTTTTACCTTTTTAACGTTCAGCATAAGCTGTGCAAGTCCCTCAAGCGCAAAATGTTCACACACCATTGGCACAATTATTGTATCGCTCGCTATCATGGCGTTTGTAGCAAGTATTCCAAGCGACGGCAGACAGTCAAGCAATATAATATCATACTCATCTTTTATCTGGAGAACCACTTTTCTTAATTGTGAAACATTTCCTTTTTGTCCCGCAAGCTCCTGCTCCGCTTTGCACAGTTCGTTTGTGGCGGGCATTATCCACACGTTTTTATAGCGTGTTTCGATAATTGCTTCCTGCGGGCGGTTTTTACCCATTATTACCTCATATGTAGTTACGTCAAGTGTTTTCTTTTTTATTCCATAGCCTGTTGTAGCGTTTCCTTGAGGATCAAAATCTATAAGCAGGACTTTTTTCCCTACCATTCCCAGACCCGACGCCACGTTTACCGAGGTTGTTGTTTTACCGACGCCGCCTTTTTGATTAACCACGCCTATAACTATTCCCATTTTTCTGTTCCTTTCTTTTATTTTCGATTATTTATATTATATCACATTTTCTATTAAAAATAAACCCCTTTTATTATGTCAGTCTATCGGAATAGGAAATTTGATTATGTATTCATAATATGTATCGCACTTATTTGTTATTGTTTCACAGGGAATATCCGATTCCTTCATACGCTTTATAAGCTGGTTTATGGAATTGATATATAAACGCGGCGCGGCGGGAAAAGGATTTTTAAATTTTTTCTTTTTTTGAGGTTTCTCATTTACATTCTTACCCGCCAATGTGTCATTTACTAACTTTTCCGTCTGGTCAAGATTTAATCTGCCTGCAATTATTTTCTCAAGCACCGTTATCCTTATATGTGGTTCGGAGATTCTGATTAGCGCACGCGCTTGACGCTCAGAAAGATTTCCGTTAATCAAAAGCGTCCTTTCGGCATCAGTGAATCTTAGCAGACGAAGCTTATTTGCAACGGTAGATTGTGCTTTTCCAAGCCTCTCGGCGGCTGAATCCTGTGTAAGACCGTAAACAGTAATTAGCTTCTCAATAGCAAGTGCCTCTTCAAAATAGCTCAGGTCCTTACGCTGAATATTTTCTATAAGCGCCAGTACGGCAGACTGCTCGTCGTCAACGCTCATGATTATACACGGAACATCCTGCAAGCCAACCAGCTTTGCGGCCCTTGCCCTCCTTTCACCGCTGATTATCTCATAAAGAGCACCGTTTCTCCTAACGCATATGGGCTGTAAGATCCCGTTTTCCCTTATGCTCTCCGCAAGTGATTTTATTGCCGCATCATTAAATTCGATACGCGGCTGAGATTTATTTGGTCGTAGAGATGCCAGCTCCAGCATGACAACTTTCCCGACTTCCTTTTCCTTGGGCTTAAAAATTCCGTTCATATTATTATCCTTTCTGTCTGAAAATCAATATAATAATCTCTTTCCGACTTTCCTTCATTATAACATTGATTGGAAATAATATCCACAATTAAATATCGCATTTCCCGACAGCGAAATAATTTTTTCAACAAGAAAAGCCGCTTTACAGCGGCTTTTTTGAAATATTTGCAGTGCTTCGGGGATATTTTGTCGGAGTCTGCGATATTTTTCTCACACGGACAAGACGTCTGTCATCTCCGTTCGGTATTTTATAGTCTTTGATTTCCTCTATCTCACCCCCAAGCAGCCTGACGGCTTTTTCTGCTGCGGAGATATCCTCGTTGACCGATTTCAGAGCGGTAAAATAACCTCCTACCTTAACAAACGGAATACAATATTCTGAAAGAACTGGCATTGCAGAAACCGCCCTTGCTGTAGAAAAATCATATTGTTCACGCCTGAGTCTTCCAAGCTCCTCACTTCTAACATGAATTATCTCAGCTTTTACTCCTATCAGCACGCAAGCTTTCTCAAGATAAGTACAGCGCTTCTGTAAGCTGTCGCATAATGTCCCCTTTAAATCGGAACGAAAAATCAGAAGAGGCAAAGCAGGAAATCCAGCTCCCGTGCCCACATCAATAAAACTCTCTCCATCAGAAGGAGGGAACATATTAAATGGAAGCACGCTGTCAATATAATGCTTTATTACGACCTCTTCAAAATCAATAATTGAGGTAAGATTCACATTTTTATTATATTCGACCATAAATTCATATAATCTAAAATATTGATTCGCTTGATTTTCATTTATACCCAGTCCAGCGCTGCTAAAGGCGCTGATAATATAATTGATTTTATCCTGTCTGTCCACCGCTCTCCCCCTTTCCAGCAAGCCAGATAAGCAGCACAGAGACATCAGCGGGATTTACACCGGAAATTCTTCCCGCCTGCCCGACGTTCAGCGGCTTATGCTTATTTAGTTTCTCCTGCGCCTCCAGCCTTAGCCCTTTTATTGTCTTATAGTCAATATTTTCAGGAAGTTTTTTTTCTTCCAGCCTGCGCATTTTTTCAATCTGCTCCTGCTGAATTTTTATATAACCTGAATATTTAAGTTCAATCTCCAGCTTGTTGACCAGCGAGTATTTCAGCGCGGGACGCTCCGAATCGATATCCGCAAAATCCGTATAACTAAGCTGAGGACGTTTCAGCAGCTCTATAAGCCTTATTCCCGATGAAATCGGTGTAGTACCTTTTTCCTCTAAAAGACAATTTACTTCCTCGGTGGGGTGGACTGTCACCGATTTTATTCGTTCAAGCTCCGCGGATATCTGCCCGCATTCTTCTTTAAATTTATCATATCTTTCTTTTGAAATCAGTCCGATTTTATATCCTATCGGCAGTAGTCTATCCGCTGCATTGTCCTGCCGAAGTATAAGACGGTATTCGCTGCGCGAGGTCATCATTCTGTAAGGCTCAGAGCAGCCCTTTGTTACAAGGTCGTCAATAAGAGTACCAATATAGCTTGACGCACGGTCAAGAACAAGCGGCTCTTTTCCGCGTATTTTCAAAACAGCGTTTATCCCAGCGACAAGTCCCTGACACGCAGCTTCCTCATAACCGCTGGTGCAGTTAAACTGACCCGCCCCATAAAGTCCACTTATCTTTTTAAACTCAAGCGTGGGCAGAAGCTCTAAAGGATCGCAGCAATCATATTCTATCGCATAAGCAGGGCGCATTATTTCAACGTTTTCGAGTCCTTTAATTGTACGCAGAAATTTTATCTGAACATCCTCAGGAAGCGATGAGGACATTCCCTGCAAATAATATTCGTTGGTATCAAGCCCCATCGGCTCTACAAAAAGCTGGTGTCGCTCCTTGTCCTTGAACCGAACAATTTTATCCTCTATGCTGGGACAATAACGTGGTCCCACACCCTCTATTCTGCCTGAATATAGTGGAGAGCGGTGCAAATTTTCCAAAATGACACTATGAGTTTCGGCGTTAGTATAAGTGACATAGCAATCAACCTTGTTTTCCATAGGCAGCTTGTTATCAAAAGCAAACGGTACTATTTCCGAGTCGCCCGTCTGACGCTCCATAACCGAAAAATCAACCGAACGCCTGTGAACGCGCGCGGGTGTACCTGTTTTAAAACGCCGCATTGAAACACCAAGCTTTTTCAGACATTCGGTAAGCCCGGTTGAAGGCAGAACATTATCCGGTCCGCCCGAATAACTAAGCTCACCGATATGTATTTTTCCGTTAAGGTAAGTACCCGTAGTAATTATAGCGGCTTTCACAGGATAAACTGCACCAAGCGAAGTAACCACTGCGCTGATTTTATTATCTGTAATCTCCACAGCTGTAACCTCTGCCTGTCGTATAAAGAGATTGGGAGTACTTTCAAGTGTTCTCTTCATATACGTGTGATATTTAACTCGGTCACTCTGCACTCTGAGGCTGTGTACCGCAGGACCCTTTCCCTTATTCAGCATTCGGGATTGAATAAAGGTAGCATCCGCCGCCCTGCCCATCTCGCCGCCGAGAGAGTCTATCTCACAAACAATCTGCCCCTTGGCAGATCCTCCGATACAGGGATTGCACGGCATATTGGCAATGCAGTCAAGCGAAAGAGTGAACACTACTGTTTTCAATCCCAGCCGAGCCGCCGCGAGAGCAGCCTCGCAGCCCGCGTGCCCTGCGCCTATTACGGCTACGTCATATTCTTCCAGAATATAGCTCATTTTAAGGTCTAACTCCTTTCGAATATCAAAAGAAACACTGATTAAGATGCAATAACACCACCCAAATGAGGGAATCCATAGAACTGATTGTATTACACCTTGATTTAATCAGTGATTCCAAAACCAAAAATGTTTCACATGAAACATTTTACATAAATTTCCACATAATTTTTGCCCGAACGCTTGCCCGGGCAAAATATATAAATTAATCTTCAGTATTGTCATTCCCGTCAGATTCGTCATCAGTATCATCTTCGGGATTATCTTCCTCCGGCTCAATAACCTCAGACTGTTCCTCCGCAAGAGAAGCAGCTATTTCCTCCTCAGAAGCATTCTCAACCTCAGAAGTTTCTTCCTCGTCATCGTGAGGGGTACGGCTGAACGAAGCGACCCTGTCCTCCGCTCCCAGACGCATTACGCGCACGCCCGAAGCAGGTCTGCCCATATTGCGCAGGTCGTTAGCACGTATTCTTATTACAACGCCATCTGCGCTTATCAGAATAACATCATCGTCCGCGCCGAGAGTTCTTATGCCGCATACAAATCCCTTTTCCTCACTTACGGGATAATTCTTTAAACCAAGACCGCCACGCTTTTGCATACGGTAGCTTGAAACAGCACACCGCCTGCCCATTCCCTTATCGGTAACAGTGAGAATTGAAGCATTATCATCAAATATTTTTGTAGCTCCAATAACATAATCCCCATCGCGGAATTTTATTGCCCTTACACCGCGCGCAGTTCTTCCAAGAGGACGCACGTCATTTTCGTTAAAGCGGATTGCTGCGCCGTTACGGGTAGCTATCAGCACGGAGCAGTCACCCTCCGTCAGGAAAGCAGCCGCTATCTCGTCACCATCCACAAGATTTATAGCTCTCAATCCCATTTTACGAACGTTTTTATATTCGGAAAGTTTAGTGCGCTTAATAAGACCGTTTTTGGTTACACAGATAAAATATTTGTTGTCTGCGAAATCCATCGTGGTCATCATTGCCGCGACTCTTTCACCCTCTGCAAGACGCAGAAGATTCACAATATTCATTCCGCGGGACTGCTTGCTTCCCTCGGGTATCTCATAGCACTTCATGCGGAACATATTTCCCATATTGGTAATATAAAGAATATTTTCATGGGAAGAGGCTATGAACATATTATCCACAAAATCCTCTTCACGCTGTTTCATACCCGAAACACCCTTGCCTCCGCGTTTTTGGATATTATATACCTCCATTGGCTGACGCTTGATGTAGCCGATATTTGTAAAGGTAACCACACAATCCTCAAGCGGGATAAGATCTTCAATGTCGACTTCACCGCTGACTGGCTCTATCGCCGTTCTTCTCTCGTCGCCATATTTTTTCTTTATTACAAGCAACTCATCGCCTATCTGGTGCAGAAGCTTGTCCTCATTTTCAAGCAGCTCAGTAAGCTGCGCGATTATCTCACGCTTTTCAAGCAGTTCATCCTCTACCTTACTTTTTTCCATACCGGTAAGAGCACCAAGCGTCATTTTAACAATAGCGTCCGCCTGAACCTCGGTGAGAGAATAGGTAGACGTTCCGAAGATACCGGTCTGAGAAACGTCTACATTCTTAAAGCGCTCTATAAGGCGCTCCTTACCCTCTGGAATATTCTTGCTCGAACGCAGTATAGCTATTACCTCGTCGATAAAGTCAATCGCCAGCATAAGACCCTCAAGAATATGCTCACGCTCCTTAGCCTTATCGAGATCATATTTGGTACGGCGTGTAACTACGTCCATCTGATGGTCGAGATATTTCCGCAGCATATCCCGCAGGGTAAGTATCTTAGGCTCTCCGTTTACAAGCGAGAGCATAATAACTCCCACAGTATCCTGAAGCTGAGTATAGGTATACAGCTTATTCAGCACGACATTAGCGTTAGCGTCGCGCTTAAGCTCTATAACTATCCTCATTCCGTTTCTGTCAGATTCGTCACGATGTGTGGATATACCATCAATACGCTTATCGCGGCTGAGATCGGCAATACTTTGCAGCAGCCGAGCCTTATTTACCATATATGGAATTTCATCAATGATAATGCGGGTATGATTGCTTTCCTCCACTATATTGGATCTGCCGCGTAGAATTATTTTTCCCCTGCCGGTAAAATAAGCAGAACGTATACCGCTGTAACCCATAATAATGCCGCCCGTGGGAAAATCAGGACCCTGAATACAGGTCATAAGCTCCTCAATCGTTACCTCGGGATTTTCTATCATCATTATCAGTGCATCAATTACCTCTCTGAGGTTATGCGGCGGGATATTGGTAGCCATACCAACGGCAATGCCGTTGCTTCCGTTTACAAGAAGATTAGGAAATCTCGAAGGAAGCACAACCGGTTCAAGCAGCTTATCATCATAGTTTGTGGTGAAATCAACCACTTTTTTTCCGATATCCTGCGTCATTTCGTTGGACATCTTGGCGAGTCTTGCCTCGGTATAACGATAAGCGGCAGGCGGATCGCCGTCCACCGAGCCGAAATTTCCGTGACCATCAATTAATGGATAACGCAACGAAAAATCCTGTGCAAGTCTTACCAGCGCGTCATAAACGGAAGCGTCGCCGTGAGGGTGATATTTACCGAGAACCTCACCGACGGTATAAGCGCATTTTCTGAAAGGCTTGTCCGAAGTGTTCCCAGCTTCGTTCATCGTATAGATAATACGGCGGTGAACGGGCTTAAGCCCGTCCCTTACATCGGGCAGGGCTCTGGAGGTGATAACTGACATTGAGTATTCGATGAACGATCTTTTCATGGTGTCCTCAAGGTCAATATTATGAAGCTTTTCCAGGCTGAAATCTATATCCATTTATCCTTTTTTCCTCTCATCAGTCAAAAAAACGTAAAGCAAACAAAATCATTTTTACCGGTTTTCCAGCTTCTCGGTCAGTATTTTTCTTACAGTATCCTCCTGCTCCGCGGAAAGGCAGCGCTTAGGGAAGCAATATATTTGTCTTCTGTTGAAGATAAGCAGCAGAGCCACGTCATTCTCGTCAAAATTAAGCAGATCCGTGCCGAAAAGAAAAACACTTTTAAGCGGAGAAATTATCTCCTCATCCGCTTTCTCATCTATCTTCAGTTCCACCTCGTTTGACTTGGGTTTGATTATTGTTTCAAGTTCTATTTTATCATCAAATATTGAGCAGGTATATTCCTCGGGATCCATATCCTTAAGCGCTTCGATTGTTTTATTTCTGGTACGCTTCTTGTCGGTCGCGCTGTAAAACAACCCTAACAAGCAAAACATAAGAGCCACACAGGAAAATATTACAGAAGAACCTGTAATAATATTTATCACTATCGCAACAATTATAGCAACGGAAAGCAGCGAATAAGCAATTACAGAGAACAGACCGCGCTTACTCGCAAAATGCCGCTGAAAAGTCCTCATGGCGCTGTCTATTTCCTCTAAGTTATTGTCATAACTGAAGCTTACAAGAGCGCTTTTTGGCTCGGCGCTCCCCTGAAGCTCGCCCAAGTTGGGCAAAAGACCGTTAGAAATACCGATCAACTCCTTCTGACAAATATATATTTATCTACGGCAAAAATTAAGGAATAGCTGATTAAAATCTAAACGCAACGCAATCCGCTTGATTGATTCCATTGTTTTAGCGAAATTATTTTAAATCAGCATTTCCTTATATATCCAGATTTACCGCCAATTTAGCATTCTGTTCTATAAATTCACGGCGCGGCTCGACTTTATCGCCCATAAGCACCGTCATTATTTCGTCAGCTTTGGCAGCATCCTCCACGCTTACGCGAAGCATTGTACGAGTTTCGGGATTCATAGTGGTTTCCCAAAGCTGATCAGGGTCCATTTCACCAAGACCTTTATAGCGCTGAACGTCGGTTTTTCCTCCGTCCGCACCCAGTTCGGCAAGGAACACATCACGCTCCTCGTCCGAATAGGCATATCTGACCTGTTTACCGCGTGAAACCTTGAACAGAGGCGGCTGAGCGATATAAACGTGACCCTCCTCCAGCAGCGGCTTCATAAAGCGGAAGAAAAACGTCAGCATAAGCGTTCTGATATGCGCTCCGTCTACGTCGGCATCTGCCATAATAATTACGCGTCCGTAGCGCAGCCGCGAAATATCAAAATCCTCTGCAATACCAGTGCCCAGCGCTTTTACCACAGGAAGCAGCTTATCGTTATTATACACCTTATCCGCGCGCGCTTTTTCCACGTTGAGCATTTTGCCCCAAAGCGAAAGAATAGCCTGAAAGCGTCTGTCGCGCCCATTTTTGGCAGAGCCTCCTGCCGAATCTCCCTCTACGATATATATTTCGGTTACCGAGGGATCACTTTCGGAGCAGTCCGCGAGCTTACCGGGCAGACCATTGCTGTCCATTATTGACTTTCGCTTAGCCTCCATAGCCTTTTTAGCCGCGTCCCGGGCAGCCTGAGAATTAAGCGCCTTATTCATGATTATCTGAGCAGTTTCGGGATGCTCCTCAAAATAATATGTGAGCTGCTCGGTAGCTATTTTATATACAATGGGCTGCACTTCTGGATTTCCCAGTTTGCCCTTTGTCTGCCCCTCAAACTCACACTCAGGAAGCTTAACAGAAATAATGCAGTTTATTGCCTCACGAACGGCTTCGCCGCAAAGATTTGTAAATGGCTTTTCCTCTTCGCCCTTTTTGCCGGTCTTTTTCTTCGCCTTGTTTTTATCATTTGCTTCCTTGTATGCCTTGGTGTAGTCGTTTATTACCTTGCTAAGGGCTCTTTTCAGCCCCAGCTCATGCATACCGCCCTCACCTGTATGAATATTGTTTGCAAATGAACGGAATACCTCACTGTTGAAATCCGTCGTATATTGAAAAGCTATCTCAACGTTTATATTATCGATAGTCCCCTCAAGATATATGATATCGGGGTGGAGCACATCCGCTCCGCGCTTTTCGTTCAGCCACTCAATATAGCTGCATATGCCGCCCTCATACTGCATTACCTCGTTTACAGGATTGTTCTCGTCACGCAGATCATGCAGACAAATTTTAAGTCCCGCGTTCAAAAAAGCCTGCTCACGCATTCTCTCCTGAATAATATCGTAGCTGAAAACCGTTGTGTGGAATATCTCTCCGTCCGGCTTAAACGTGACTTGTGTACCAGTATGGTCAGTCTCACCTATTATTTTTATAGGCTCTGTATATTCACCGCGGTCAAAATGCTGAAAATGCACGTTTTTTCCGTCGTGTATCTCAATTTCCAGCCATTCCGAAAGAGCGTTCACCACCGAAGCGCCCACGCCGTGCAGACCTCCCGAAACCTTATATCCGCCGCCGCCGAATTTTCCTCCCGCATGCAGGACGGTATATACCAGCGTTGCGGCAGAAATTCCCTCCGCATGATTTATATCCGTAGGAACTCCGCGTCCGTTATCAATTACCCTTATAACGTCGCCGGGCAGAATAGCCACGTCTATTTCGGTGCAGTAGCCAGCCAGCGCCTCGTCAATAGCGTTATCCACTATCTCATACACAAGGTGATGCAGACCGCCCTCGCCGGTTGAGCCGATATACATACCCGGACGCTTTCTTACCGGGTCAAGACCCTTAAGCACCTGTATATCATCGGCACCGTAATTCACATCCAAGTCCTTTTCGTTTTCGTTCATCGCGCTCATCGCACCAATATCAGCCATTTCAGTTCCTCCGTTATTTTGCCGCTTTAAAAAAACAAATCCTAATACAAAATTGCCTTAATTGCCGCAGCGATACTGTGCTGCAATATACTTTTATTATACCATATTTGAGCAAAAATTTCAAGCGATAAATATATAAAAAGCCAATTAAAATGCTTTTCTTACGACATTTTTTTTCGTCCCCGCCTGTTTATCGTGGAATTGGAAACGTTAGATATATATGTTCTTTTTTCGCAGACTATAAAAGATTTTGGCAGTTCGCTCATATTTTCGGAAACATTGACTATAATCCCTTTTTTCTGACAAAAATTAAGATACTCCGCAGTCGTTCGGCTGACGGAGCATTCTTCTATATCGAAAACGCCTATTATATCATCGGCATATACTGTCGTATCTCCTCCGAGATAGATAAATTTTTTCATAGAAACCTCAGTACATAACATAAATTATCTGACAGAATCATAACTTTGTAAAAGTGCCTTTTTCGGTTCTCCAGGCGCTTCCTCCCGTCAATGAGGACAAATCCTCAATATTACAGCAGGTTATAAATACCTGAGATTTTTCAATATTGTTAAGAATATAATTCCGGCGAACAAAATCCAACTCACTTAAAATATCGTCAAGTATCACCACAGGACAAGTCTTGTTTTTGCGGCGTATTATCTCTGCCTCGGACAGCTTAAGAG
>CAJTMU010000042.1 GCA_910577365.1 uncultured Oscillospiraceae bacterium
CGTAGCCCCAAATCGTTGGTTCATTGGAGTACCTTTTTGCTATCTCACGCCAAAGTGCTGTCAGCCGTTTTTGATTGCTTTTTTCAGTCCACAGCCTCATGCCTCCGCCGGAGGATTGATACCCTCCCTGCGGGCAGTGCATATTTAGAATAATTCCCATGTTATATTTTTTTGCCCATTTTATATTTTTATCCAGCCATTCAAAACCGCTCTCCTTATATTTATAAGGTTCGCTGTCATCTTCAAAAAGCTCATAGTTGATATAAAATCTTACGCAGTTAAAGCCCAGGTCGGATAGCTCTTTAAACGTGTTTTGCGTATGGTGTTTAGGATTTGGCTCGGTTGGATTAACAAATACGCTGTTTCCCAAAGCCATACCCTTTATCAGCAGTCTTTCTCCGTCTGTTCCGATGATATTCCTTCCCTGCGCGTGAACAAAATCATTCTGTGTATAAACCTTTTCTGCATAAGCGGCAGGAAAGGACGGAAGAAAAATCATTATAGACAATATAAAGCTGGCAAAACGCTTAATAATCTTTTTCATATAATACCTCCCATACAATCAATCATACAAAAAGGTCCAGCTTTCTCACTGTGTCCCTCACCTTAAGAACCATTGAGGGCGCTACTGAAAGCTCATCAACACTCATTCGTATAAAAGCTTCTGTAAATGATGTGTCAGCGGCAAGCTCACCGCATATGCTTACCCATGCTCCGTTTTTGTGGGCGTTTTCATTACTCATTTCAATAAGACGCATGACCGCCTGGTGTTGAGAATCGGAATATCTTTTCCTGTAAGGATTTTGAAAGTCGCATACAAGAGTATATTGGATAAGGTCATCTGTACATATACAGAGAAAGTCAACCATTGGCGCAAGCCGGTCGCTTATAAGTGCTGCGGCAGGGGTATCGACCATTATCCCAATCTCCACGTTTTCGGAATAATTTATATTATGCTCTTTTAGTTCCTGTTTTACATCGACGCAGATATCCATAACCTCGGAAAGCTGTTCGACACTTGTTATCATAGGAAACACTATCCCCAGGCTTCCGAATACAGAAGCCCTGAACAGCGCTCTCAGTTGTATTTTAAACAGCTCCGGATTATCAAGACTTACCCGTATGCCGCGATAGCCCAATGCTGGATTATCATCCTTTTTAAGGGTAAAATAATCCGCGCTCTTGTCCGAGTCTATGTCCAGTGTGCGGATTATCACCCGCTTACCCGCCATACTCTCGATAACACGTCTGTATACTGCAAGCTGCTGCTCCTCGGTGGGATATTCATTGCGTCCAAAACATATAAATTCGGTTCTGAACAATCCTATTCCGCCGGCATCGTTCAGAAGCACCTCGCCAATATTGTCCAGAGCTCCAATATTGGCGCATATATTTATTTTCCTTCCGTCAAGGGTAACGTTTTCCTTGCCCTTAAGCTCGGTTAGCAGCCGTCTGCGTTCTCCGTGCATGATCTGCTTTTCCAAGTAAAGCGCTCCTGTATGGATATCGGGATCGAGAAAGATCTCACCAGTAAACCCGTCAACAATAATATTGTCGCCCTCTTTTATTTCGGAGAGAAATTCACCGCCCGCTCCGAAAATAACCGGAATATTCATATTCCGTGCCAATATTGCCGCATGGGAATTTGAGGACCCCTGTGCCGCAATAAAGGCGGAAACCCTGTCCGTATCAAGCAGTATCACCTCGCTCGGGGCGAGATCCTGAGCGCATATGACGTTTCCGTTTTCGGGCATTGGGATATCAGGAGGATTACCCATAAGGTTTGCGATAAGACGATTGGAGATATCTCTTACGTCTGCGGCTCTCGCTCTCATATATGAATCATCCATAGCCGCGAACATCTGTGCAAAATTATCAGCAGTAACCGCCACGGCATACTCGGCGTTCACACCCTGACTTTCAAGAATGCTGTACACGTATTCGTTGTAATCCTCATCGTCAACTAACATTATATGTATCTCAAAGATACGTGCGTTTGCTTCGCCCACCTTATCCAGTGCCATGCGGTATATTTCGCAAAGCTGAATTACGGAAACCCTTTTAGCCTCTTCAAGCCGTTGTTTTTCCGCCTGAATATCCTCCACTCTGACACGCTTTACCGCGAGAGTTTTTATTTTTGGAAGCGAGACCTTTCCGATAACGACCGAGCCATAAACACTTTTACCTGTATATTTTTTCATACCGCACCTCCATGACAGTTGACGATTAACAATGGAAAGCCGACATTTCTGTTTACCCGATTGGTATCTTAATATTTCTTGGATAAGTACTTGTACCCACCTTAACTATAACATATAACCTGCGGCAATTCAAGCGCTTTTATCATTATTTTGACAAAAGTCGCCGCTTTTCGGATTATTACATAAAGTGTCATATGTTTGTTTGTGTAAATTTAACAAAATTGTTGTGGGCTAAAACGCTGTTTTTGTATAACATTAGCAGAAAAATACACAGGTGGGTACTACTTTTTAGAGATATGTTTATGGGAAATAGATATTTAAGTTAGTAATAAATTTTCTGTTTGTGTGGATATGTTGTAAAATTGTTTTAAGCGTCTAAGGTCACTGGTCACTTTGACTTTCGCCGTTTACTTTTTTAAGAACCATTCCATTACGCTTTCAGCAATATAGGCAGTGGCTGACTTATATAGTGTTAATCGCCCAAATAAGACCAATATAGATGCTGTATGGTTTATATTACATTTTGAGAATCACATACACCTATACCTTTCATGATTTATATAATGCGTGAGATAATTATCCATAAAAAAGAGAAAATAATCCCTATGCTTTTACTTTAAATATGATTATAATACATATAACACAATTAGTCAATATATGACCGCCAGATACTTCCGCATTAACCTCGAAAAAATGTGTTCCGAAAAAATTATGGAGGAAAAGTTATGTACGATTTAAAGCCATATCTTAAAATAATTGAGGACGTTATAAATCAAGGTCCTTACAGTGACGACTGGCATTCATTGTCAGGTTACAGCGTTCCGGAGTGGTACAGAAAAGCCAAGTTCGGAATATTTATTCATTGGGGCGTATTCAGCGTGCCCGCTTTTGCTAACGAATGGTACCCGCGTAATATGTACATAAAGGACAGCGCCGAATATCTGCACCATATTGAAAAATACGGTTCGCATAACCAATTCGGCTATAAGGATCTTGTTCCTATGTTTAAAGCGGAAAATTTCAAGCCCGAGGAGTGGGCGGAGCTTTTTGCAGAATCTGGTGCGAAGTATGTCGTTCCGGTTGCGGAGCATCATGACGGTTTCCAGATGTACAAAAGCGATATATCCCACTGGAACGCTTATGAAAAGGGTCCCTGCCGCGACATTCTGGGAGAGCTTAAATACAGCTGCAACGCTCTTGGTCTGGAGGTTGGAGCATCCTCTCACCGCGCGGAGCACTGGTTCTTTATGGGCGGCGGAAAGGATTTTGACAGCGACATAAAAGAGCCGCTGAGCCGCGGCGACCTTTACTGGCCCTCCATGCCGTCTGCGGAGCTGCACGATATATTCAGCGAGCCGGTTCCCACTGAGGAATATTTACAGGACTGGCTGGTAAGAACCTGTGAGATAGTTGACAGATACCGCCCGAAAATAATATATTTTGACTGGTGGATTCAGCACAGCTGTTTCAAGCCTTATCTGAAGAAATTTGCCGCGTACTATTATAACCGTGCGCATGAATGGGGAACGGAAGCCGTTATCAATTACAAGCATGACGGCTTTATGTTCGGCACCGCTGTTCCGGACGTGGAAAGAGGGCAGTTTGCGGAAAGAAAGCCGTTTTTCTGGCAGACAGATACGGCTGTTGCGCTTAATTCGTGGTGCCATACCGAAAACAACTGTTACCGCCGTGCCGAGGATATAGTATGCGACTTGGTGGACATTGTAAGTAAAAACGGCTGTCTGCTGCTCAACATAGGACCCAAAGCTGACGGATCTATCCCTGAGGAGGACAGAAATATTCTGTTGGATATAGGCAAATGGATGAAAACAAACGGTGAGGCGATATACGGATCAGAGCTGTGGAGAAAATCAGGTGAGGGTCCCACCGAGATTCCCGAGGGACAGTTTACCGACGGAATAAAGAAAAATTTTACGTCGCAGGACATACGGTTTACCACTGCTAACGGTTATTTGTATGCAACCGTGTTGAAGCGCAGCGAAAACGGCGAATATATCATAACTTCTCTTGATAATCAGGACGCCTCACATCGGGATAACTTCTGCGGTATCATCAAGAACGTAACGGTGCTTGGCACAGATAAAAAGCCCGTTTGGGAAAGACGCGGCGGCGGTCTTTATGTTCAAACCGATTTTGACTGCGGCGATTATCCCATTGTGTTCAAAATCGAGGTAGACTGATTTCTCGGATAATGGTTGTAATTCGGAGGTAGAATTTCTAATATGAGTGTGAAAAAACTGCTTTGCGATAAATGGGAATTTTCAAAAAATCCCATAGAAACTGAATATTCCGACAGTCTTGACTGGAAAAGTGTGGATATTCCTCACGACTGGCTGATATATGATACCGAAAATCTTTATGAAACATCCACAGGCTGGTATCGTCGGTTTCTCAACGCGGATATTGAGGACGGCTGCCGCGCGTATCTCCGGTTCGAGGGCGTTTATATGGACTGCACCGTTTTTGTCAACGGGAAAAGGGCAGGGGAGTGGAAGTACGGCTACTCCACCTTTGAGGTTGATATTACGGATTACCTTAACGGCGGGGATAACCTGATTACGGTCCGCGTCGATTACCGTGAACCAAATTCAAGATGGTATTCGGGCGCAGGAATATACAGAAAAGTCTGGCTTAAAATCTCTCCCGAATGCAGACTGATTTCTGATGGAGTTTACATAAGCGCGGATATAAACGGAAGCGTAACTGTGACCGCGGAAACCGAGCGTCCCGAAAGTACTTCTGTCGAAGGGCTTTCCATAAGAAATATTATCCTTGACGGCAAAACCGAAATAGCGCGGACAGAGCGTTCCTGCTGCGCGTTCGATAAGTCTGCCGTACCCGATACAATTGTAAGAGATGGGTTTTCTTATTCGGTAAACACAGATATTCTAACGGTAAAAGAGCCGAAGCTGTGGGATATTGACGATCCGCAACTTTATACCTGTGTTACCGAGCTAATTCGGGACGGTCGTGTAATAGACAGGGAAGAAAACATCTTTGGGTTCAGAAAAGCGGAGTTTACGACGGACAGGGGATTTTTCCTTAACGGCAGACATGTGAAGCTTCACGGCTGCTGCGAGCATCACGACCTTGGTGCGCTTGGGGCGGCGGTAAATCGGGCAGCGATAAAAAGAAAGCTTGAAAAGCTAAGAAGCATGGGCGCGAACGCGATACGCACAAGCCACAATATGCCGGCGGTCGAGCTGATGGAGCTTGCGGACGAGATGGGATTCCTTATTCTCTCCGAAGGCTTTGATATGTGGGAAATGCCTAAAACCACTTATGATTACGCGCGCTTTTTCCCTGATTGGGTAAGCCGCGATGTGTCCTCATGGGTTCGCCGCGACCGAAATCACCCATCGCTGATCGGCTGGAGCATTGGAAACGAAATATACGATACCCACGCGAATGAGAGGGGACAAGAGGTGACCTCAATTCTTGTTTCGCTTGTTCGTAAGCATGACCCGCGCCGCAACGGATATGTCACGATAGGCTCGAATTTCATGCAGGGTGAAAATGCACAGAAGTGTGCAGATATTGTAAAGCTGGCAGGTTACAACTATGGTGAGCGGCTTTACGAAGAGCAGCATGAGCGGCATCCCGACTGGATGATATACGGCAGCGAAACCGCTTCTGTAGTGCAAAGCAGGGGTATATATCACTTTCCGCTTTCACAGCAGGTGCTTGCGGACGATGACGAGCAGTGCTCCTCGCTTGGAAACTGTTCAACAGGCTGGGGCGCGAAAAATACTGAATATTGCATTACAGCCGACCGCGACGCTGATTTTTGTGCGGGACAGTTTATCTGGACGGGCTTTGACTATATTGGTGAGCCGACTCCATATTCCACGAAAAACAGCTACTTCGGTCAGTTTGATACGGCGGGATTTCCTAAGGACAGTGCCTATGTTTTCCGTGCCGAGTGGACGGACTATAAAAAGTCTCCGTTTGTGCATATTTTCCCATACTGGGATTTTAATCCTGGGCAGGATATAGATGTGCGTGTTACCTCAAACGCGCCTTTGGTGCGTCTGTTTTTCAACGGTGAGCAGGTAGGGGAAAAGCGGATTGACCATGTAAGGGGTACTTCTCTAACGCTGGACACTATCCTGAAGTATACCGAGGGAGAGCTTATCGCTTTGGCATACGATGAAGACGGGCGCGAGGTTGCGCGTGAAACGGTAAGATCTTTCGGCGATACCGCCGAGCTTAGACTCACGCCCGACAAAAACGAGCTTAAAGCGAATGGCAGCGATTTGATTTTTCTGGATATTTCCGCATACGATAAAAATGGTGAATTTGTTGCCAACGCAAATAACAGAGTGTCTGTGACCGTCAGCGGAGCGGCAAGGCTTATAGGACTTGACAACGGTGATTCCACGGATTATGAGCAGTATAAGGGAACATCACGAAGGCTGTTTTCGGGTAAACTACTCGCTGTCATAGCCGCTAAAACAACAGCGGGGGATATTTCCGTAAAGGTATCCTCGCCTTGTCTGCCTGATAAAGAAATTGCTTTCAAAGCCATACCCGCAGAGGTTTGCGAGGGTATTTCCTTTAACGATGAAAACACGGCACGCACTCTCTGCTGCAAAAATGAGGAAGCGGATATTCCTGTGCGAAAAATTGAGCTTTCGGGAGAAAGCGACTGTTTTACCGCAGAAAACCGCGAGCTGATATTTAAAGCAAAAATTTATCCCCAAAACGCCGTTTATGCAAACGATATTGAGTATCGTATAACCAACGTGCTGGGCATCAAATCGGTTCTTGCCGAAGTGGAGCACGCTGAAAACGGAATAGTTAAGGTGCGCTGCAAAGGGGACGGTGAATTTTATCTTCGCGCCCTGTGCAAAAACGGCACAGATAAATATCATGTGATATCAATGTTTAAGCTTAAGGGCGTGGGCATAGGCGCTGCGACGTTTGATCCCTATGAGTTGGTTCCGGGCGGACTGTATACAGTTTCTGGCGGAAACGTGGGCAATGGGATTCAGCATGGAGTGTCGTTTAGCGGAGAGGGCTGGTTCGGATTTGAAAATGTGGATTTCGGCAGTGTGGGAAGCGACACCGTAACGGTTCCGATCTTCGCCAACTGCGATTTTCCCATGGGAATAAGATTTTACGACGGAATACCCGACAAGGGCGGCGAACTTATCGGAGACTTTACCTATCATAAAAAACCCGTTTGGCTGACCTATATCCCCGAAACCTATAAGCTCCCGAAAGTTTTAAAGGGCGTTCACACATTCGTTATCGGGTCCTCAAATCACTATAATGTCGAGGGATTCTATTTTGAAAAGCGCAAAAGGGAATTTTCGGAAATCTGTGCGGCAGACAGTGAAAATATTTACGGTGATAAATTTACCGTCTGCGAAGACTCTGTTACGGACATAGGAAATAATGTTATGATGGATTTCGGTGAGTTCGATTTCGGAGAAAGCTCTCCCAATTCGCTGATAATCTGCGGAAGGTCCGAACTGCCGCTGAACAGTATTACCGTGATTTTCGGAGGTGCAGCCGAAAATCGTGTTATAGCTGAATTTGCCCGTTCCGAGGAATATGTGGAAAGAAGATTTCCGCTTGAGGGAATAACGGGAAAACGCAGTGTGTCTTTTGCGTTCCTTCCAGGCAGCAATTTTGACTTTAAATATTTCAGATTTACAGCCGATTAAGGCGTTCCGCGCGTTCGGCGGCAAATTCCGATGCTGAGCGCGCGGGATATATTATAATGACCGGAGGAAGTTAATATGCTTCTGATGACAGCGGTAGTCGCTTTGTATACAATATGCTCGCTTAACGATAAATACGCGGTAAGCAAGGCAAAATTCAACGGGTCACAGCTTACCTTTCTTATGGCTGCGGGAACAGTCCCGTTTTTGGCCTTGCTGCTGCCGTTTTCGGACAGGACGTTCACGCTTGCGCCGATAACGTTTGTGTTTATACTTCTTATCGCGGCGAGCAAATTCTTTGAATTTTCTATGAGCGCCAAGATACTGGAGCAGATGTCCGTTTTTGAGCTTAAAGCGTGGCTGGGACTGACCTTGTTTTTGTCGTATTTTACGGATATAATTATGTACGACCATAAAATCAGCGCTTTAAAGATTCTTTGCATACTTGTAACTGTTGCGGGGCTTGTTCTGATAGCGGTATCCGGCAGGAAAAAGGTGGATTACTTAAAGATAGTTATTCCGCTTATAGTATACATAGCGGCGAAATTCGGATACGGCTTCATAATGAAAGCCGCCGAGAAGCATATATCGTCAACTCTTACCCTGTTTTTTGCTTTGATAATTCTTGCGGTCGTGATGATACCGTCTGCAAAGCCGCTGTCTATCGCCGCGGGAAGTCCTGAGGGCAAAAAGGGCGTGCTAATCGTTATTTTATGCAAGCTGCCGAACGCATTGGGGCTTTTGGGGGAAAACGCGGTAGCCGCCCGAAGTCTGACGAACTTCTCGTTTATTCAGCCGATGATATTGATAGTGATACTTATGCTTGATTTTGTCAGAAAAAGCACGCGCCCGACAGGGTTGAATCTTGCGGGAAGCATCGTATGCGTTATCGGGATCTTGGGATTTCAGGCAGCCGGACTTTTATTGACATGACAGTTTATGATGTTCTGTATAAGTGTTGTATGGTGATTTTCTATATGCGTAAAACCGACCGTTTTACAATGGTCGGTTTTTTCTTTTATTGGAATATATTTTCCTATTATACTGCTGCACATAGACTGATTTTATTCAGTCAAAGGCAAAATATTTTATTTTCGATATCACGAAAAATTTCTCCCTCGATATCGTAAATATCCGCAATCGGAATTTTTCTGCCGTCTGTAAAAATTATCAAAAGTGCGCATTCGTCAATATGCCTGACAAAGCCGTTTGCCGTTACATATTCGCCGCCCGATTTCAGAGTGTCGGGGACGAAATAAGTTATTTTTGCCTCGGGTCTTTCAGAAATGTTTTTAAGAATTATCCTCAGGCATTCGTTGATTTTGGCTTGTCTGTCCTCAGACAACCCCAACCGTTTATTCGTTAGCCGAGCAGTTTCGCCTAACGCGTCCTCATAGCCTGTAAGCGCTGAGAACGGCGAAAACTGCGCCGCTCTGTCATGAAGCGTCATTTGCGGACGCTTTTGCGAAACATGGTGCGGTAGTTCAATTATGTCACCGTATTTCGTGTTATTATTTCGCATAGCCCCACATACCTCCGTTAACCGCGTGTGTTCCATATACCCGCAAGAATATCCTTAAGAACCAGAAACGCGTCCATATCATTGTAGTTGTATTTGCTTTTCAGCTCATCGAGCATTTCGTACAACCGAACGGAAAATTTCCCGATATCTACATCCTGCTTATATTTTAGCAGAACGGGATATTTCTTGCCCCAAAGCTTCGTCCAGTCTATCTCTTTTTCGGTTTCCTCGCTTGTGTTTTCGATTATACGCTCGATTTCCTTTGTATCCGCGTTAAATTTTACAAGCTCGTCAAGAGTAAGATGATAGATAAAAGCAAGCCGCTGGGACTGACATATATCGGGAAGGGATTCGTCCGTTTCCCATTTTGAAACGGTCTGCCTGCTTACACCAAGCCTTTCCGCTGTTTCCTCCTGTGATAATCCTGCTTTTTTCCTTGCGCTGAATAGACTCTTTCCCAAACTCATAAGAACACCTCCTAAAAATTATAATATAATTATAGCACGATCAAAAGCGAAGTTCCACCAATTTATTTTTCCATTTATGCGCTTTTTCTTAACATCACGCGCGGTGTCCCCCAACTTGACCGTTTCGCGAGATCGTGGTCGCTCCGTTTTCCAGATTCATGCCCTTGAGAATTGCATTTTTCCCGAATTTGTGCTTGATTTGAACTACCGCTTTCTGTATTTCTCTCTCTCGAGAAAGAATCTTGTTTTCAATTTCAAGCTGTTCATAATCGGTGAATAAGTCAATCTGTTCGGGTGTATTGTCCGTGGCTCTGTTTTCGCTTACAACATGATTCGCCATTACATACATTCTGCGTACAGTAAAATTCTTGTTGACTATTTTGTCGTACAGTTCCGAAACCGCGTCCATAATCATTCGGGTAGAAGAAGTCTGCCGAGACAGATTTATAGAGCCATGAGCAGACTTTGGAACACTTCTTCCGTAATGGTCGACCTTAACCTCGCCGCAGTAATTCTTTCGTTTTTCGGTGTCAGTGAGGTTTTCGGTATCGTACCCGACAGTCAGCACTATTTGATCCGTTACCAGCTGCTTTTCCACAAGGTCGAGTGACAGCAGGTCCGCCATTTCCCGCACGATAAGCCGTCCCTTTTCAAAGCTGTACGGCTCCTGAAGAACCTGTCCTGAACCAAGGCTGTGATTTTCGGGCGCGTAGGATTTTATGTCCGCAATAGTGCACGGCTCCCAGCCCCATGCGTGGTCAATAAGCAGCTCGGCATTGATTCCAAACAGCTTGTACAATAGATCCTCGTTGTCAACAGAGCACCGAGCAATATCTCCCATAGTGAACATTCCGTTTTGCTCAAGCCTTTTGGAATACCCGCTGCCGATTCGCCAAAAATCGGTCAGCGGACGATGATTCCACAGCATATGCCGATAAGACATTTCGTCCAGCCTTGCGATACGAACGCCGTTTTTATCTGCGCGAATATGTTTAGCAACAATATCCATGGCAATCTTGGAAAGATATAAATTCGTTCCGATTCCCGCCGTTGCGGTAATTCCCGTTGTGTTCAGAACGTCCATAATCATTTTTGAAGCAAATTCGCGAGGGGTCAGCCGATAGGTTTTTAAATAGTTTGTCGCATCAATAAACACCTCGTCTATTGAGTAAACGTGGATATCCTCCGGGGCAACATACTTCAGATAAATCCCGTAAATTTGTGAGCTTATCGCCATATATTTTGCCATTTGCGGAGGCGCGATGAAAAAGTCCATTTTGTAGGTGGGGTGGTTTTTCAATTCGTCGGAATTGCAGGAGCTTATGCCAAGCATACGTCCGGGTGATTTTCTTTTTCGCTCTCTGTTTATCTCACGAACCCGCTGCACCACCTCGAAAAGACGAGGTCTGCCGCCTAAACCATACGCTTTCAACGGCGGCGTTACCGCAAGGCATATCGTCTTTTCGGTGCGTCCCTCGTCGGCGACCACAAGGTGGGTTGTCAGTGGATCAAGCCCGCGCTCCGCGCACTCCACCGAGGCGTAGAACGATTTAAGATCTATCGCGATATATGTTTTTGTATTCCGCGGCATTTCCTCACATCCCATATTTCATTTGTACATATATTATATCATATATGAACGCAAATGTCAATGAGTTCTGAGCAGGAAATTATGTGAAATTATTGTTTTTATAGCTTTTTATGCAGTAAAAAACGGTCTGTATATTAAAGTGTAGACATAGAGAAAATTTTTTATTTTGAAATTTTCCGCAGACAGCTCGCCGCAATTCACTCCGCTTCGCGGAGCCAACCGTGTCAGTTCCCGAGAAAAATTTTCTGCGCCGACACTGCGTTTCAAAACTTTTTTCTGCAAATTGAAAGGAATTTACCAATCCTGTATAAGCCAAGTGCGAATCAAAACCTGTCAAAAAACTTTTTAATAGGTATCATGACATCTGATAGAAGGTGGGTTTTAAATTTGTCATAAAATGCTGTCAATATTGTTAAAAAAATGATATATGCAATTATGAGGGAATGTTATAATATAATGTAATGCATAAGAAATAAAGAAGGAGCATTGAAATGAATACGCAAAAAAGAGTATGTCGCCTTGGTCTTAAGATCACAGCTGCTGTTCTTGCCGCCCAGTTAGCGGTTTTTACGTTTTTATTTATTGTTACTCACAGTTTTGTTTCGAATTCTGTACGGAGCAGCGCTCTGAATAATATGCAGACCGCCGTTGCAGACCGCTCGGAGATAATCGGCAACTATATGCGATCTACGGGCGCCACGTTGACCGCATATCTTAGGGCCGGTCAGATATACGGCTTGATGGAGGAGCCGTCCGACATGGAGCGCGCTTTGGACGCTCAGAAGTATACGGAGAAATTCAGCGAAGATCTGACAAACCTTGAGGGCATATATGCCAGCAGCTGGGACACGGAGGTGCTTACCCACACAAACAGCGGGGTGGTCGGCAGAGTCACGCGTCCCGACGAGGAGAAACGCAAACAGCTTCACGACGAAATTCTTTCTACCGAGGGAGTTTATAACGCGGGTATTATTATATCACCTGCCAGCGGCGAACAGATAATATCAATGTATAAAGCGGTAAAAGATGACGACGGAACGCCGATAGGTCTTGGAGGAATAGGAATATACACAAGCGGACTTGTGGAAAAGCTGAATTCGCTTTATGCTTACCAATTGTCATCTGAAGCACGTTATTTTCTTGTAAACGTTGAAACAGGCGAATATATATTTCATCCCGAAAAGGAAAAATTAGCCACAGTTGCTGAGGAGCGGTTTGTCATCGATATTATTTCAAAGGTGAAGGAATCGCGCGGGATATGCGGCTCGTTCAGCTATACCGATGAAAGCGGTATTGATAAAATTGCGGCATTCAACGATATCAGCGAATATGGCTGGGTATTTATTATTTCGGATAGATCATCCAAGGTTCTTTCTGATGTTTCGAAGCTAAGAGTAATTCTTATTTGTGTATGTACAGCAAGTTTGCTTGTTCTCGCAGTGACGGCATATTTTTTCATAAGCAAAATGATATACCCGTTAAAGGCAGTGGAAAATTCGATTGTTACTCTTGGAAATGTTCGTCTTGACGCAGCCAATGATATCAGGAAGTATACATACAGAAATGATGAGGTAGGAAATATTGCCAATGCGGTGAATGCCCTATGCTCAACTCTCCAGAACGCCACAACTGATATTGGGCGTATTCTTGGTGAAATGGCAAACGGAAATCTTGCTGTTGATATTGAGAAAAATAAGGAATTTTATATAGGTGATTTTGCTGTTTTATCGGAAAATCTTGTGACTATAAAAAGCAAATTAAAGGAAGTTATAGCCGATATTTCAAAATCTGCGGATAATGTTCATTCGGGAGCTAAGCAGGTTGAAACAGGAGCAAAGTCACTGTCGCACGGCGCCGTTGAACAGGCGGCTTCTATTGAGATGCTCGCAAGTGAGCTTAAGTCAATTGAATCACAGGCGCGTACAAACTCAAATAATTGTCTGAACGCTCATGAACTAATGGATAGAACGTCGGCATATGCTGAGGAGGTCAATGCCAAAATGACCAATCTGACTGTGGCGATGAATGAGATAAACGATTCCTCGGACAAGATAAGAGATGTTATAAAAACCGTTGAGGACATCGCTTTTCAGACTAATATTCTTTCGTTGAACGCTTCTATCGAAGCGGCAAGATCGGGAGCGTCTGGCAAGGGGTTTGCGATAGTTGCTCAGGAGGTAGGAAATCTTGCGAAAAAATCATCGGATGCAGTAAGAAATACAGCCAAGCTGATAGACAGTGCGGTCATCTCCGTAAGCAGAGGCACAGAGCTAACAGAGCAAACTGTTTTATCCATGAGTTCTCTCAATGAATGTACTCTTAAAATGAAACAGATATTTGATGATATAACCGAATCCGATCGCCGGCAGGAGGAAATGGTAACGAAGATAACCGATGAGATAGACTGTATTTCAGGAGTGGTTCAGACCAATACCGATACGGCTACGGAAAGTGCGTCAACCTCAGCCAATCTTTCAGATGAGGCGGATATGCTAAAATCACTTATTGACAGATTTGAGCTGTAAAGCTTGGTAGCACGCGGAATTTGTTTGTTCAAATAAATTCCTGTTAATAAAAAATTAAGAAAGGGAAAGTTATGTTTACAAGACAAGTGTTAAAAAAATTATCGCTGTTTGCCGCGTCAGCCGTTCTGCTGACAGCTCTTGGCGGCTGCGGAACAAAAGAAGAGGGGGACGAATCTTTGAGCAGCGTATCTGAAACGATTGAAGGCTCCAGCACCGAAACCGTTCCGGCAGCAGTACCGACGCAGGAACCAACGGAGGAGGTACTGCCTCCTGTATCATATCCCTGTGAATATCTGACAGAGGAGCTGCACTGTGTATATGACGATGTGGACATATTCGGAACGCTGTATACTCCCAATAATGGCAGGGAAAAACACCCTGCGGTGATTTTAAGCCACGGGTATAACTGCATTGGCAGCGATATGCAGGATATTGCTATATCGCTTGCTCAGAACGGCGTTATGGCTTATACCTTTGATTACTGCGGAGGAAGCGAACGTTCCGCAAGCAGCGGTGAATCCGTTGATATGAGCATTGAAACGGAGCAGGATAATTTAAGGCACGTTATAGATATGGTTTCCGAGATGGAGTCCGCGGACAGCAATAAGCTTTATATTTACGGAGAAAGCCAGGGCGGATTTGTCGCGGCGCTCACGGGTGCGGAAATGCCTGACAGAATAGCGGGAATGTTCCTTGTTTATCCCGCGTTCAGCATAGTGGATCAATGGCTGGCAATGAACCCCGACGATATGACTGAGCCATTTAACTTCATGGGCGGAATGATGCTTTCAAAGACGTTTTATGATGGTGTTCCGAGATATGATGTATATGAGCATTTAAAAGCTTTTACAAATCCTGTTCTTATATATCAGGGTGATAAAGATCAGGTTGTTAATGTTTCTTATGCGGAGCGCATAGATGAAGCGTTCCCCGATTCGGAGCTTACGATAATCGAGGGTGCGGGGCACGGCTTTGGAGGAAAAGACAGGACTCTTGTCAAAGACGGTGTCTGCGGTTTTTTCATTGACAGAGGTATCAGGGATTAGTGTGTATTGCAGCCCTGTTTGACGGCGGATATTTCCGCGTAGTCAAACAGGGCTTTATCCACAGCTTCGCGGCATACAGATATTAAGCAAACAGATTGCTTATGGGTCGTGTAGTGTTAAACGTTGCCCGTGTAAAAAATATCAGGGGTAGGTGTTCTATTGTTACCTTTTATGATTATACATTCCGAAAATCATTAATTAATGTCACATCGGAAAATTTAACTTAAAATAATATGAATTACCGAAAGGATTATGATTATGAAAAACAAAATCAAAAGATCGGTTTCAATTGTTTGTTCCGCATTGCTTATTTCCATTGGCATGTTGAATCCGACCACAGTTAATGCGGCAGCTGAGATAAATAAAACGGAAACGCTCACCGGAACAGAATTTACGGGAGAAGTTCTTTCAAGTCCATTTTTAACAATAATCCGATTTCATCAAAAATGTTTTGTGCCGATCCTACCGCCGTTGAATATAACGGCAGGCTTTATGTTTTTGGAACAAGCGATCATCAGCAATATCTTGAAAGCAGTCCGGATAAGGATAATACATATGAAAAAATTAAATCGCTGGCTATTTTATCGACTGACGATATGGTCAACTGGGTGTACCACGGAGAAATTAATGTCGGTGAAATCGCACCGTGGATAATGAATTCATGGGCTCCGTCCATTACTTCAAGGGTAGAGGACGACGGGCTTACGCATTTTTATTTGTATTTTTCCAACAATGGCACCGGAGTGGGAGTTATTACAGCTACAGACCCTTTGGGTCCATGGAGCGATCCGCTTGGAGAACCCCTTATTAATTATAATACTCAGGGACTTACCGATTGCCCAAATCCCTTTGACCCTGGGGTAGTTATTGATGATGACGGAATCGGATGGCTTTCATTCGGAGGCGGAAAAGCTAAGGACGGAACCGATTTTATGCCCGGAACCTCAAGAATTGTTCGGCTTGGGGAAGATATGCTTTCCTT
Organism: uncultured Oscillospiraceae bacterium; assembly: GCA_910577365.1. GTDB lineage: Bacteria > Bacillota > Clostridia > Oscillospirales > Ruminococcaceae > CAG-115. The sequence continues at coordinate 16,025 of CAJTMU010000042.1, forward strand.
TGACAGTGATTTTATTGAAATTCCTGCTCCCTATTTTTTTGAGGCAAGCGAGTTGAATTTCATAAACGGTACATATGTCTACACATATTGTTCCGACTGGAACAGTCACTATGTTAATTGGAATTACGACGCCGAAGTTCCCTCCGCATGCAGCATGGTCTATATGACTACCAAAACTCCCCTTGACCCCGAAAGCTGGGTAATGAAAGGCGAGTGTTTTAAAAATCCGGGGCTTTCCGGATTTGATAATTCCAACAACCACACCCATATGCACAAATTTAACGGTGAGTGGTATATGTTTTATCAGAGCCTTTTCCTGAGAAGATCAATGGGTATTCAGGGTGGTTACAGAAGTATTTGCGCCGAAAAAATAAATGTTGACGAGGAAACGGTCACAATAGAAAAATCCCAAGCCAGTGAATACGGATACCCTCCTCAGAACTCCAAAATCCCATATGTTGTTACTTTGGGAGCAGATATAAACTCGGAAGCTGACACTTTTTTTGACACATCAGATATGAGCGCTCCTCTTGTAATAAGCGCTAACCCGGGTGCGTGGACAAGTGTCAGGAATGTAATGTTCACCCAACCCGAGGGGGACGACATTGAAAAAATTGGATTTAAAAAGAATCTTTCGTTTATTGCCGAGGTCAGGGGAAGCGGAAGAGTTGAGGTGAGGGTAGATTCTCCTGACGGTGCAGTGCTTACGAGCATTGATTTCGATTCCGCTGATGAATTTTCCGTAATATACAGTAAAAGTGTAAAAGGCGTGGGCGGCTTCCATGATTTGTATTTCGTGTTTTCCGATAAGGATATCGCTGTCAGAAACTGGCAGTTCTGTACCGCAGACGGATTTAATAACGAATTTCCGCTAAACAACTCCGATTTGGATATAAGCAAGGCTGTAAAAGCAGATGGTGGATTTTGGGACAGTGTTCTTTCGTTTGCAGCGAAATACGGCGTCTGGGTAATTTGCGCTGTGGTTGTATGTGCTGCAGGAGCGGTGCTGCTTATAAAGCTGAAGAAAAGTAAAAAGTAGAACAAATTAAGCTCTTTTTAACAGTTTAAAAGTATTTTTATCTGATAGCTTATAGGACTTGTCATTGTTTAAGAGTAAAAGACAGGACTTTTTGAGGTACAGCGCTTGTTGTCCATTGATTTTTAGCATACTTAGATATTTATGGTTGATTGAAGCCGGAGGCATGATTTGCTTCCGGCTTTGTTTTATAAATTATCTTACGTGTCATTTGATTCACATTTCTGCAAAAAGTATGTCCAACTCTTGACTCTGAATATATGTTTTTTTGAATTCGCAATGTGTTTGTAGTTGTGTATGATAAACCTTCCTTACATGACATATTATATTAAAAAATTTATTGTGGTTTAAGGCTATTTCACGAAACGTGCTGAAAAAACACCTCTGAAATGATTTTCTCCGCACACTCTGCGGCGCTGTGCAGACTTGTATCAACGTTTACACTATATTTGATATTCTTCGCCATCAGTTCAAATTGTTCGTCAGACTGAGTTTCATATCTGTCGCCGCGCTGAATATTTCGCTGCCTGCAGATTTCAAGAGGGCAGTATACCTCTATTATATCGAGGGGATTTTCCCTGAGAATATCCAGAAGCCGCCTATAGTGCGGCTTGATCTCCTCGCGCTCGACCAGTATTCCATCGATAAGCACGTTTTTTCCCATGTCGGAATACAGCTTAGCGGTGTGATCCATCA
>CAJTMU010000043.1 GCA_910577365.1 uncultured Oscillospiraceae bacterium
AGGGGTAAATTCCGGTTCTCTTGAAAAGGAGCTGCTGGAAAAATACGGCAGCCCCACGCCCGAAGCGCTGACCGAAAGTGCTCTTAACCATGTGAAATTGCTGAACCAATGTGATTTCGACGATATCGTCATCAGCATAAAATCCTCCGACGTAAAAACGACCATTGCCGCATATAGGCTTCTGGCGCAGAAAACGGACTACCCGCTTCATCTTGGAGTTACCGAAGCGGGCACGGAGCGAATGGGTATTATAAAATCGGCGGTGGGGATAGGTTCGCTGCTGTGTGACGGGATAGGAGATACTATACGCGTATCGCTCACCGCCGACCCCGTAAGGGAGGTTTATGCCGCAAAAGATATTCTGAGAGCCTGTGGTATGGGAGGCGGCGCGGAGCTAATCTCCTGCCCGACATGCGGCAGAACACAGATAGACCTGATATCACTTGCGGGGCAGGTCGAGAAGCTGCTTGAAACGGTGGACAAGCCAATCAAGGTCGCGGTCATGGGCTGTGCTGTGAACGGTCCGGGCGAAGCTCGTGAAGCTGATATCGGTATCGCGGGAGGAAAAGGTGAGGGACTCATTTTTAAAAAGGGCGAGATACTTCGGAAAGTTCCTGAGGGAAAGCTTCTTGAGGAGCTGAAAAAGGAAATAGATTTGCTTTAATGAAAGGAACAACATAATGAGCATATTGGGTGAATTGCTGTCGGATTTTAATGTGGAGCTTCCGGAGAAGATATCGGCGGGGCGGGTATTGAAAATCGTCAGAAAAGAAGCGGGAAACGCGCTGGATATAAATCTGGAGATGGGAGAAATCGTTACCGCGGAGGAGCTTATCAGCGCTTCTGAAGCCGTATCAAAGGCTCTTGACAACGCGGACGTTTCAATATACCCGAAATATAAGACAGAGCTTTTCACCGATGATTACATATTTGAGATAATTGGATTTTTGAAAAATAAATATCCAAATGTAAACGGATATTTCGACGGTGCCGAGGTGACCGCGGACGGTACGGCGTACACGATAATGCTTAAGTCGGGCGGAAAAAATCTTCTAATGGGACTGTTAATGGATAAGAAGATAGAGAACCTTGTCCGCGGCTTTTTTGACAAGAATATTTCCGTTACTATATCCGCTAAGGATGAGCTTGACCTTGACGAGTATGTGAAGCGGGAGCAGAGCGCTCCGCTGCCTCAGGTATCGGTAACGGAATCCGCGCCGCCTCCCGCCGAGGCGAAGCAGTACCCATCAAGAGGCGGCGGGAACAGGCGTTCGCAGGTGCTTGCCGAGCCGCAGAAGATAACTCTCCCGTTTGAGCATGAGCGTTTTAATAAAGAAGCAAATCTTTTCTTCGGAAAGGGGAATTTTGAGCCGCCCTCTCCGATGTCGGAATCGTTCTATGATCAGGACGAAGCTACCCTTTGGGGCGAGGTTTTCAAGACCGAGGAAAAGATGTCAAAGGACGGAAAGACCCTTATCTTTACTGCCTGCTTTTCCGACAAAACGTCGTCGCATATTCTCAAGGTCATAACGGGCGCGGAGAATACCGACGCGATAAAGGACAATATCAAAAACGGCAAGGCGATATTGGTAAGCGGCAAATTCGAGAACGATACCTTTACCAAAACCTTTAATATCCGCCCCTACTCCATTGCCGCGATAAAGACCCATGCCCGCAAGGACAACGCCGAGGCAAAGCGTGTTGAGCTGCATATGCACAGCAATATGTCGGATATGGACGCGATAACGCCGCCCGCCGAGCTTATAAAGCAGGCTCATGCGTGGGGACACAAGGCGGTGGCAATTACCGACCACGGCAACGTTCAGGCGTACCCCGAGGCGATGAATACCATTGAAAAAATCAATAAAGACGGCGCGCAGATGAAGATGATTTACGGGGTAGAGGCGTACTTTGTGAACGACAGCGGCGCGTTGGTATCGGGCTGCGGCGATTATCCCGTAAACGAGGATATCATAGTATTTGACTTGGAAACCACAGGTATATCCTCAAAAACCGAGCGTATCACGGAGATAGGCGCGGTGAAGCTGCGCAATATGGAGGTAGTGGAGGAATTTCAGACCTTTGTGAACCCCGAGAGGGATATTCCCGCGGAAATAACCGCTCTTACGGGCATTACCGACGAAATGGTTTCGGGAGCGCCCACGGAAAAAAGCGCGGTCGAGGATTTTATCAAATTCGCGGGCAAGGGTGTGCTTGTCGCGCATAACGCCGATTTTGACACCTCCTTTATTAGAGCGGTATGCGAGCGTCAGGGGCTGGATTATCCTTTCCGCTATGTTGATACGCTTGCTTTGAGCAGGGCGGCGCTCCCTCACTTGAAAAACCATAAGCTGGACACCGTGGCGAAAGAATACAAGCTCGGCGACTTCAACCATCACCGCGCCATTGACGACGCGAAGATGCTTGCGGAGATATTCAAGCAGCTTATAAAGAACGCCTCAAAGCTCGGCAAACTGGAAAAGCTGGGCGACCTCAACGGTATTCTCGGCAGCGTGGACGTTAAAAAGCTGCCCACATATCATATGATAATTCTTGTACAGAATAAGGTAGGACTGAAAAACCTTTATAAGCTGATATCGCTTTCCAACCTTGAATATTTCTATAAGAAGCCCCGCATACCGCTGTCAGAACTTACCAAGCACCGCGAGGGTCTGATTATAGGCAGCGCCTGCGAGGCAGGGGAACTGTTCAGGGCTATCCTTGACGACAAGCCCGAAAGCTATATAGAGAAAATAGCGGAAACCTACGATTACCTTGAAATACAGCCAATTGCAAACAACGCGTTTCTTGTGCGCGAAAACAGAGTATCTGACGACGAGGGTCTGCGTGAGCTTAACCGCAAGGTGGTAAAGCTTGCCGACAAGCTGGGGAAGCTGGTTGTGGCTACCTGTGACGTTCATTTTAAGGATAAGGAGGACGGTATCTTCCGTACCATTCTTCAGGCGGGGCAGGGCTACAAGGACGCCGATAATCAGGCGCCGCTGTATTTTAGAACCACCGACGAAATGCTTAAGGAGTTTGAGTATCTTGGCAAAGAAAAGGCGTTAGAAGTAGTTGTCACCAATACGAATAAAATCGCGGATATGATATCCGACGATATCCGCCCGATTCCCAAGGGCACCTATACCCCCTCCATCGAGGGCGCGGAGCAGGAGCTTCAGGATCTCTGCTGGGCAAGGGCGCACGCGTGGTACGGCGACAAGCTGCCCGAAATAGTTGAGAGCAGGCTCAAAAAGGAGCTTGACGCTATCATTACATACGGATTTTCGGTATTGTACATGATAGCGCAGAAGCTGGTTAAATATTCCGAGGATAACGGATATCTGGTCGGTTCGAGAGGTTCTGTCGGCTCGTCTTTTGTCGCGATAATGGCGGGAATTTCCGAGGTCAACCCTCTTGCGCCGCACTATCGCTGCCCGAAATGCCGCCACAACGAGTTCGTGACGGACGGCTCTGTCGGCTCTGGCTACGACCTGCCCCCGAAAAGCTGTCCCGACTGCGGCACGGATATGATACGCGACGGTCATGATATACCTTTTGAAACATTCCTTGGTTTCAAGGGCGATAAAGCGCCCGATATCGATCTTAATTTCTCGGGAGAGGTTCAGGGTAAGGTTCACCGATACACGGAAGATCTTTTCGGAAAAGATCACGTTTTTAAGGCAGGAACAATTTCCGCTGTTCAGGACAAGACCGCTTACGGATTTGTCAAGAAATACTGCGAGGAGCGGGGATTTGAGTACAGCTCCGCCGAAATGGACAGGCTCTCCATCGGCTGCACCGGGGTAAAAAGGACAACCTCTCAGCACCCCGGCGGCATGGTAGTCGTTCCGAACGAGTATGAGGTGTACGATTTTACACCCGTACAGCACCCCGCCGATAAAACCGAAAGCGATATGATAACCACCCACTTTGACTTCCACGCGCTGCACGACACAATATTGAAACTGGACGAGCTGGGACACGATGTGCCGACGCTGTATAAGCATCTGGAGGACATGACGGGCATGAAAATTGCCGACGTTCCCACCACCGACCCCGAGATATACAAGCTGTTTACCTCCACCGAGCCTATCGGGCTTACCTACGAGGATATAGGGGTGCACAGCGGAACATACGGAATACCCGAATTCGGTACGGGCTTTGCAATGCAGATGCTAAGGGACGCACAGCCGAAGAATTTCTCCGACCTGCTTCAGATATCGGGACTTTCGCACGGTACAGACGTGTGGATTGGCAATGCCAAGGATCTTATCGCGGACGGCATCTGCACCATTTCCGAGGTTATCGGAACGCGTGACAATATCATGGTGTACCTAATGCACAAAGGCGTTGAGCCGTCTCTGGCGTTTAAAATAATGGAGATAACCCGTAAAGGAAATGCCTCCAAGCTCTTTGACGACACAATTTATCAGGCGTTCAAGGACAATAACGTCCCCGAGTGGTATGTGGAGAGCTGCAAAAAGATAAAATATATGTTCCCCAAGGCGCACGCGGCAGCGTACGTCACGGCTGCCGTAAAGCTGTGCTGGTTCAAGATAAACAGACCGAGCGAGTTTTATGCGGCTACTCTCACAAAGCACACCGAAAACCTTGAGCTTGATGTTGTTCTGCAGGGCAAGGACGCGGTTCAGAAACGCATGAGAGAGCTTCAGGCAATCCCAAAGCCTCAGGCGAAAGAAAAGGGAATGCTGGAAGCATTGCAGTTGGTGCATGAAATGATGTGCCGCGGTATAAAAGCGCTGCCGATAGATGCAAAGCTGTCCGAAGCGGTAACTTACCGCGTTGAGGAGGGCGGTCTGCGATTGCCGTTTCTGGCGGTATCGGGCTGCGGCGAAAACGCTGCATATAAGCTTAAGGATGCTATCAATTCCGGAAAGTGCAACTGTATCGACGAGATACAGCAGGAGAGCGGCGTAAACAGCTCAGTGCTGGACAAACTGAAGGAGTACGATGTGTTTAGAGGTATACCACAATCCGCACAGCTTTCGTTGTTTGATTTTTAGATAACTGAGCTACTGAACTAATGTATCACTACCGCACGGTGCTTTCGCAGCGCTGTGCGGTGCGCTGCAATTCTGCGCGTGATGTTGAATATTTTGGTGATATTTGACGAAAAAGCCGCACAGTGCTTGACAATACAAAGTAATTGTGGTATTATAGTAGCATAGTAATATAGCATTGCTTTAATACGATAAAAAGAGAGGCTTAAGAGATATTGAAAAGATATGACTTGCTAACTCCCGAGGGAACAAGGGATCTGCTTTTTGAGGAATGCGCCGCCAAGCGCTCTATTACGGAGAAGCTTACGCGCCTGTTTAAAAGCTACTGCTACTCCGAGGTTATGACCCCGGGGCTGGAGTTTTTTGACGTTTTTAACGGAAAGGTGCGGTATTTTCCGCAGGAGACCATGTATAAGCTTGTTGACGGAAAGAACAGGCTGATGGTGCTGCGCCCCGATAACACAATGCCGATAGCAAGGCTGGCGGCTACCCGTCTCAGCGGGGAAGAGCTGCCTCTGAAGCTGTTTTACAATCAGAGCGTTTTTATGGTGAACCCGAAAGACAGCGGCAGGGACGATGAGTTTACCCAAAGCGGAATTGAAATTATCGGCGGTGAAATCGCTGCGGCTGATTATGAGGCACTTTCGCTGGCTGCGAAGGCACTGGCTGTGTGTGACGAGGACTACCGCCTTGAAATAGGCGACAATGGCTTTTTCCGTGAACTTATCTTTCAGCTCGGAGTTGACAGCGAACAGGCAGAGAGCATAAGGGAATTTATCGAAACGAAAAATTACCCCGCGCTTAATGAGATGCTGGGAGGTTTTTACGGAAGTGCGGCGGAGGCAATAAAAAAGCTTCCTGCGCTTTTCGGGGGAGAAGAGGTGTTTGCCGAGGCGGAGAAATATATGCTCACCGATTCTCTGTGCGCGCGGCTTAAATCGCTTAAAGCGCTGTATGACGGAATTTGTGGAATATGCGGCGCGGACAGGATAAGGGTAGACCTCGGGCTTGTCCACAAAAAGAATTATTATACGGGGATATTGTTTCGCGGTTATGTCGAGGGCTACGGACGACCCGTGCTTTCGGGCGGACGGTACGATAATCTGCTGGGAGATTTCGGCAGGGAAGCGGCGGCGGTCGGGTTCGCGGTAAACGTTGAGGCGGCTGCGAAATTCCTTTACGCCCGCGGTTTGGAAGCTTCCGCTCCCGATGTGCTGGTTCATGGCGGACAGGGCGCGGAAACGGCGGCACTCAGACACTGCGAAAAGCTGATTTCCGACGGATATAAGGTATACAATTCGCTGTTTGCTTCCCCCGAGAGCGCCGCGGAATACGCGAAACAACATAATATATACCGCGTCGATACGGTATCCGCCGACGGTTCGGTCAAATCAACGGAGGTGTGAGCGATGGAAAACAGAAAAGTGCGTATCGCTCTCACTAAGGGGCGTATAGAAAATAAGGCGGTCGATCTGCTTGAAAAGATAGGGTATGACGTTACCGACCTGCGCAACAAGGGCAGGCGGCTGATACTGTCCGTTCCGAATGAGGATATCGAGGTGGTGCTGGCAAAGGCGGCGGACGTTATAACTTATGTGGAGCACGGCGTGTGCGACCTCGGAGTTGTGGGCAAGGACACCATTATGGAGCACGGCGGCAAGTTTTTCGAGATATCCGACCTCGGCTTCGGAAAATGCAGATTTGCCCTTGCGGTGAAGAAAGGTACGGATTTTTACATGGGCTATGGGGTTAAGACCGTCGCGACAAAATACCCCGAGGTGACGCGCAGGTTTTTCGAGGCAAAGGGCATGGACGTGGATATTGTCAAGATAGAAGGCTCGGTGGAGCTTGCTCCGCTTGTGGGCTTGTCGGACGGCATAGTGGATATTGTGGAAACGGGAACTACGCTAAAAGAGAATGGACTGGAGGTCTACGATACGGTAGCGCCAATTTCGGCAAGGCTTATAGTTAATACCGTCAGCATGAAGCTTAAACAGGAGCGTATTTCGGAGATTGTAAGACTGATCGAGGAGAATTGCGATGATAAGAATAATTGAAGCGAATGGTGATGAAAAGAAGTTTCTCGCCGAGGTGGAAAGGCGCGCGGGAGAGGTAAACGCAGAGGTTGAGAAAACCGTGCGGGAGATAATTTCTGACGTTAAAGAAAACGGTGACAAAGCTGTAAAGGAATATACCGCGAAATTCGACTGTCCCGACCCGCAGTACTACCGCGTTCCCGACGAGGCGATACAGGACGCGCTCACCGAAGCCAACGAGCAATGCCCCGATTTTGTGGAGGCCATGCTGAACGCCGTGGAGAATATAACCGCGTTTCACTGCAGACAACTCCGCGAGGGCTTCTGCGTGACAGAGCCGAACGGTGTTATTATGGGTCAGCGCGTGCGAGGGTTGGACAGAGTCGGGCTGTACGTACCCGGGGGCACGGCGGCATATCCGTCGTCGGTGCTGATGAACGCCATACCCGCTAAGATAGCGGGGGTAAAGGAAATCATCATGGTCACCCCGCCGCTTAAGGACGGCACCGCGAATAAGGATATCCTTGTCGCTGCGGCGCTGTGCGGCGTTGACAGGATATATCTCGCGGGAGGGGCGCAGGCGGTGGCTGCGCTGGCTTTCGGCACAGATGAGATACCCAAGGTTTCCAAGATTGTCGGACCGGGCAATATTTTCGTGGCTACCGCGAAAAAGCTGCTGTACGGGGTTGTGGATATCGACATGATAGCGGGACCCAGCGAGATACTTGTGCTGGCGGACGAAACCGCTAACCCAAAGTATCTTGCCGCCGACCTGATGTCGCAGGCGGAGCACGACAAGCTGGCAAGCGCGATAATGATAACCACCGACATGGGTATTGCGGAGCGCACGCGCGGCGAGATAGAGCGGCAATCTGCGGAGCTTTCGCGCAGGGAAATAATTGACCGCTCCATAAGCGATTACGGCGCGATAATAGTATGCGATGATATGGATTATGCCGTGGAGCTTGCCAACGCGCTTGCTCCCGAGCATTTGGAGGTCGTGACGAAGAACCCCATGGAATATATCGGCAGGCTGGATAATGTGGGCTCGCTGTTTCTGGGTCAATATTCCCCCGAACCTCTGGGCGATTACTACGCGGGACCGAACCACGTTCTCCCCACGAGCGGCACGGCGCGGTTCTTTTCGCCGCTCGGTGTTGACAGCTTTATAAAGCGCTCGAGCTATATTTACTACACAAGGGAAGCGCTGCTTGACGCGGCGGACGATATAATCCTCATTGCGGAGCGTGAAAGGCTCACCGCTCACGCAAATTCGATAAAAGTAAGGAAAGATGACGAATAATTCGGAGAATTTTACCGTAAGGGTAATGAAGCCCGAAAAGCTGCAAACGCTGACGCGGCTTTTCGATTATAACAATGTTGGGGAAATGCTCGCCGAAAACCGCCGCAGGATAGAAAGCGGGGCGGGAGATATATTTTGCCTTTATTTCGGCGAACTTCTTATAGGCGAGCTGCACGTAAGCTATTCCGGCGAGGATCCGCACAAGACAGCGCAGGGCAGGGCGTATTTAAGCGCGTTTCGTATACATAAGGATTTCCGGGGCCGCGGTCTTGGCAAATTTCTTCTGCGGACGGTTATCCAAAGGCTGACCGACTGCGGCTACAATGAGCTTACGGTAGGCGTCGAGGACGACAACGACCGAGCAAGGCATATCTATGAGAGCTTCGGCTTTACGGAGCTGCTTGCGCGGAAACGCGAGGAATATCAGGGCGACAGCTACGAGTATAATTTGTACATTAGGCGAAGCTTATCCGCAGGTCAAGTACAAAAGCGAAATTTTTGATGGAGGAAAGATATGAGAGCAGCTGAGATAAACAGAAAAACAAAGGAAACGGATATCTGCGTCAAGCTTGATCTGGACGGAGGAGAAGTCAAAATAGATACGGGAATAGGCTTTTTTGACCATATGCTGACAGCGCTTGCGGTGCACGGCGGCTTCGGGCTTGATATCACCGCAAAGGGAGACTTGAACGTGGACGGACATCACACCGTCGAGGACGTGGGAATAGTTCTCGGAACAGCGTTTGCAAAGGCGATGGGCGATAAGTCGGGGATAATGCGCTACGGAAGCGCCTATATACCCATGGACGAGGCGCTGGGATTCTGCGCGGTAGACGTAAGCGCGCGACCTTACCTTGTATTTAAAGCGAATATTACCAATGAGAGGGTAGGGGATTTTGAGCCCTGCCTTACCGAGGAATTTATGCGAGCTTTCGCCTTTAACGCGGGATTGACGCTGCACCTGCGATGCGAGTACGGCAGCAACGGCCATCATATAATAGAGGCGCTGTTCAAGGCGCTTGCTCACGCGCTTAAGAATGCCGTAAGGCTCAACGGCGACGGAAGTTCCCTTACAACAAAGGGCGTTTTTTAAACTTCGCCTTAACGAATGTGAAGAATGCAAAGTCAGGGAAGAGAACGCAAAATGGATATCTCAATCAAAATCATTTTATGTTTACAAAGTTAAATGTAGATTTGACGCAAGGTTGTATAATCATTTACTGAAGATTGGAGTGTTTTAATGCAGGGCTATAACGTTATCGCGGTATTTACGCCCGACAAAAGTCAAATGCTGATGTGCAGGCGCGTTAAAGCCCCCTATAAGGGGCTGATAAATTTTGTCGGAGGAAAGATAGAGCCGAACGAAAACGGAGAGGACGCTGCGTACCGCGAACTGCTGGAGGAAACGGGAATAACACGCTCTGATATAAGTCTTGTACATCTTATGGATTTTACTTACCCGCTCGACCAATGTTATGTCGAGGTCTATGCAGGACAGCTCATAAGAGTGGTAAACGTCGGGGGCGATGAAAATCCTCTTTTCTGGAGCGGCTTGGAGCATAATTTCTTTGACATGTCAAAGTATGCGGGCGAGGGTAACATCGGGCATATCATGGAGCATATAAAACTGAATTACGGCAGAATATTTCGGGAGAACTGATTAAAAAAGGAAAGGACGGAAAGGCTCGGCAGCCCTCAGGAAATATAAAATGATGTTTTAATTTCAAATTGATGCACGGAAGGGAATAACAATGATAGCAATAATTGATTACGGGGCGGGAAATCTTTTCAGCGTGAAAAACGCTTTGGATTTTCTCGGACTTGAAAATAAGGTTACGAACAGTGCGGAGGATATTATCTCCGCTGATAGGCTGATACTACCCGGGGTCGGAGCGTTTCCCGACGCTATGCGAATGCTGAGGGAATCGGGCCTTGTCGGGGTAATCAAGGAGGAAGCTCGGAAAAAGCCGCTTCTGGGAATATGTCTGGGTATGCAGATGTTGTTTGAAAAGGGATATGAGTTCGGGGAAACCGAGGGCTTGGGGCTTATAAAGGGCAGCGTGAAGCTTATGCGCCCCGAGGATCTGCCCATACCTCATATCGGTTGGAATTCTCTGGAGTTCAACGAGGAATGCCCGCTTCTGGAAAGATGCTCGCAGGGGGAGTATGTCTATTTTGTACATTCCTATGCGGCGGAATGCGGTAAGAGTAATGTGGCGGCATACTGCGATTATGGAATGAAGGCTCCCGCGCTTGTGTTTGAGGGGAACGTGTTCGGAGCGCAGTTCCACCCCGAAAAAAGCGGCGAAACGGGCTTGAATATTCTGCGCTGCTTCGCGGAACTTTGACGATCAAAAGCACACGCAGCAAAGGTGCGTTCAAGGGGCTGCCACAAAACGCCCACGCGGGAATTTTCTGCAAGCCGCTGTGGAAGCGTGTTTTTGCAAATCAAAAATGCGCTTTCACGGCGAGGATAGCGCAGTTTTCGGCAAAGCCGAAAACGCAGCGGTGCGGAAAATTCAAATATAAATAAGGAGAAATATGAAGTTTAAAAAGATAACGGTTTGCCTTGATATGCACGGCTGTCCCAACAGGTGTAAACACTGCTGGCTGGGAGCAACGCCGAACGGCAGCCTTAACGCGGAGGACCTTCGGTATACCGCGGAGCAGTTTCGCCCGTACACAAGAAAGCTCGAGGTATACGATTGGTATCGTGAACCTGATTACGGCAGCGACTACAAGGAAATGTGGGAGCTGTGTGAGGAGCTTTCAGATGTGCACGCGCCGCATTTTGAGCTGGTGAGCTTCTGGCGGCTGGCGCGGGACGAGAAATACGCTGAATGGCTGGCAGATCTTGGCATGAAGTATGCTCAGCTGACCATTTTCGGCGACGAAAGCATGACGGATTATTTCGTGGGCAGGCACGGCGCTTATATGGAAATATTAAGAGCTATAGACGTGCTGCTTGAAAACGGGATATGCCCGAGGATACAGATGTTCGTAAACGAGCGCAACATAGGTCATTTGAATTATGTTGAGCGCCTGATAAACGGCCTGGAGCTGGAAAGGCGCTGCCGCGATGTTGGTGGGGAATTTTCGTTTTTTCTGCACGCGGGAAGCTGCGGCGGTGAAAACGAGCAGTTTTACGACAAACGGGTAACTCCTCAGATACTGGAAAGGATACCGAAAAGCCTTGCGGAGCTTACCGTAAAGCATTTCGGAAAGAAAAACATATACGAGGTTTTCGGAGAACCGGAGCACAGACTGTATAAGGAAATGGCGGAGGATAATTCTGTGCGGGATATAGTGTGCGACAACCCCGTGTTTTATGTGGATAAGGATTTTAATGTTTACCCCAATATAAGCGCTCCGACAAAGTACTGGAGTCTGGGCAATCTGAAAAGTGAGGGCATTGAAAATGTGCTGGATAACTACCGCAATAATCTTGGCTACGCGGAGGGAGTATTCCGCGATGTGCCGCTGAGCCATCTTGTAAAAACCTGTGGAGCGCGCGATGGTATGGGAATGTTCACAAGGGACGATTATATTATCTATCTGCTGAATAAATACTGCCGTAAAATGGGGCACTGCTACAACGAAAAAGGAGAATGAAATGGTAATTTTACCCGCAATAGATATCAAGGACGGAAACTGCGTAAGACTTTTCAGAGGTGATTACGCGACGGCAGAAAAGGTCGCGGATAATTATTTGGATACCGCGTTATCGTTTGAAAAGGCGGGAGCGGAGTGGATACATATGGTAGACCTTGACGGAGCGAAAGCGGGCAGACCGGTCAACGCGAAAATCTACGCCGACGTGGCGGAAAAAACCAATTTAAAGGTTGAGGTCGGCGGCGGCATACGCAATATTGAAACCGTTCGGGAGTATCTTGAAATGGGAATTTCGCGCGTGATACTCGGTTCTGCAGCTTTGAAAGACCCGCGTTTGGTCAGCGAATCGGTGGAAAAATTCGGCTCTGAGAAAATTGCGGTCGGCATAGACGCGCTTAACGGGATGGCGGCGGCGGAGGGCTGGCTGGAAGCGTCGGACGTGAATTATATAGACCTCGCCAACAAAATGATATCTTTCGGCGTCAAGTATTTCATTTTTACCGATATATCCAAGGACGGCACTCTTTCGGGAGTGAACGCCGAGCAGCTCGGGGCGCTGCGGGACGGCACTGACGGCAAATGCCGCATAATAGCCAGCGGCGGAGTGCGCACTATGGAGGACATAATCGTCTGCAAGGAAATGGGCTTGTACGGCACTATCTGCGGCAAAAGCATTTATTCGGGAAGTCTTGATCTCGCGGAAGCCGTGCGGTTCGCAAACCGAGATTAATAAAATGCGCGGACATTATCGGGTTTATTCGAAATAATGTCAGGCGGCGCTGCGAAAGCGAGAGCAATTTTTTCGTCATGGGATGTTATTATCACATTCTGGTGGTGGTCGACAACGCGGTTTTTCTCGCCGAAAGGTACGGCGCGGATATCAAGGTTGTTACTATCGCCGCGTGGTTTCACGATATCGCTTCGGTTACCGACTACTCGCTGTATGAGGAGCATCATATCCACGGAGCGCGTATCTCGGAGGAAATACTCGGCAGCTTTGGTTACGGCAAGACCGGGCTTGTGAAGCGCTGTATCCTTAATCACCATGGGAGCAGACCTTCCGCAAAACCGAGCGTTGAGGAAATATGTGTTGCCGACGCGGACGCGGTTTCGCATTTCGATTTGGTGACGTCCCTGTTTTATCTGGAGTATGTAAGAAGGGGGCATGGACATAGCCGAGGGCGTTGGGTTTGTGCGGAACAAGCTGGAGCGCAGCTTCGGCAAGCTATCCGAGGAAAGCAAACGGCTGTATTCCGATAAGTATAACGAGGTAATGCGGGTTATTGGATAAAAAGGAGGGAAAATTATGGAACGTGAGGGATATGTGTCGATATGGCTCGGCAATTTTGCGGACGACGACGCTTTGATGGAATATGCCGGCGAGGACGGATACGACAAAGACGGCAATGAAGCTCCGTCGCGGTTTACCGCAGATTTTTTCGGGGGGAAGATATGGGCGTTCGACCCCGATTTCTGGGAGAGAGAGGTGGTCGGCTCGTCATCCGATATTGCTGAGCTTGTGTCGCTGTTTTCCTACGGCGATACTTTCGATGTGGAAAATATCAAATTGGACAGGATGTACAACGCAGTAATACTTGTTTACGATTATGAATACGAACCGTCGGAAAATCCCCCGAGCGTGCCCGTGGAATTTATCGCGGCGGTGACATATAAAAACCTTGACCTGTAAAGGAGAAAATATGCTTGCAAAACGTATAATTCCCTGCCTTGACGTAAGAAACGGAAAGGTGGTAAAGGGAGTAAATTTTGAGGGAATAAAGGACGTGGGCGACCCCGTGGAGCTTGCCGTGGAGTACAACAAGCAGGGCGCGGACGAGATAGTTTTTTACGATATCACCGCGTCTTACGAGGGACGCGGGGTAATGCTGGACGTTGTTAAGCGCACGGCGGAGCGCGTTTTTGTGCCGCTTTGTGTTGGCGGCGGCATTTCATCGGTCGGGGATTTCCGCGATACCCTGCGCGCGGGCGCGGACAAGGTATCGGTAAATTCTCAGGCGGTGAAAAATCCCAAACTGATAAGCGACGCGGCGGAGATATTCGGCAGCCAGTGCGTGGTGGTGGGTATCGACGCGAAACGCGACGGCAACGGCGGCTATACCGTTTATATAAACGGCGGACGTGTTGATATGAAGCTTGATCTGGGTGATTGGGTTAAGGAGATTGAGGAACGCGGCGCGGGAGAGATATGCCTTAACTCCATAGATACCGACGGAGTGCGCGGCGGCTTCGATACCGAAATGCTGAATTTCGTCTGCAAACGGGTGAATATCCCCGTTATTGCAAGCGGTGGCTGCGGCGCGATAAACCATTTTTCAGAGGTGTTTAAGCAAACTGGCGCTTCCGCGGCTCTTGCGGCTTCTCTGTTCCATTTCGGGGAGCTTACCATAGGAGAGGTGAAGTGGTATTTAAATGAGCGCGGTATTCCCGTGCGCGTGGTATAGGAGCATAGGGAAAATGGCTGAGATATTTTGTTTTTCGGGAACGGGCAACAGTCTGTATGCCGCTAAGAAAATTGCCGCTGGCATAGACGCTGATATTTTTCCGATGAGGGAATGCGGGGATTTGACCGGCGATGTGATAGGTTTTGTTTTTCCCGTCTATTTCTGGGGTTTGCCTCTTACCGTTGAAAAATTTCTCGATAATATCCGCATTACGAACAAATCCGCCTACATTTTCGCGGTCGCGGACTATGGCGGCTTTGCTGCGGGAGTTATCGGTGCGGTGGGAAAAAAACTGTCGCGTATGGGTTTAAAGCTATCCTATGGAAACAGCGTAAAAATGGGTGAAAATTATATACTCGCTTTCAGCGCGAGGGACAGCGACAAGCTGCGGCGCGGCGCGGACGCAAAGCTGGACAGGATAATATCCGATATAAAAAGGCGTAAAACTAATTCGGTGCTGCCGTATACGTTTATAAACAAGGCGGTGCATGGCAGCTATCCTCCGCTTAAGCAAAACTGCGGCAGTAAGTTTTCGGCTGAAGGTTGCATAGGCTGCGGGCTTTGCGCTCGGATATGTCCCAATCAAAACATTACCGTTAAGGACGGCGCTCCGGTTTTCGGAGAAAGCTGCGAGCTTTGTCTGGGGTGTCTTAACAATTGCACAGAAAACGCTATCGAATACGGCAGCTCCACCAAGGGAAAGGCGCGGTATAAAAGCCGCTTGGTATCCGCGGTGGAGCTTGAGGAGTTTATCAAAGCGGACAAAATATCGGCAGAGCCGAGTGAAAACGCGTGGGCAATTATGGAGCTTCTGGGCTGTCCCTGCGATTATTTTCCCGCGGGAAGCCGAGAAAGCGCGGTCATTGCTGCGTATAAAGAAGCACGTGAAAAGAGCGGCGGCGCATATGTTCCGATTATAGTGTCGGTAAGTGATACGCTGAGAGAATGTATTAAGGAATACGGCGAAACCGCCGAGGAGCTTCGCGAATACCGTGAAAAGATGCTCTCCGAGCCGCTTGCGGACGGCGCGAAATGGCTTTCGGATATCGCCGCGGAGTATAAGGACAATATGGGTGATAGGTTCGCCGCTGATGTGCTTGGAGAGTATATCGACGATGAGAGCAATGCCAATGACAGATTGGTGGGATTTCTCGGCTTTGATTTTAAGAATGATACCCGCCCCGTAAATGAGTGTATTCTGGTGAAGATACCCGCAAACAATCCGTGGGAGGTTTTCGCGTGGCTGCCCTTCGGCGGCTGGAACGAGTGTCCTGCGCCCGAAATCATGATGGCTGTGGGAAAGCATTGGTATGAGCGGCACGGAGCGGTGCCTGCAACGATATCGCACAGCGTGCTGGAGTTTGCGGCACCTCCCGTCAGAGACAGGAAAGCTGCATTCGGGCTGGCGCTGGAGCATATGGCGTTCTGCGGTGACTGTATTTTTCAGGGCGACCTGACGGTCGGTCGGCGCGCGGATTCGCTGTCAAAGTCTTCTTTATGGTATTTCTGGTGGGATTGAGGAGATAAAATGGATTTTAAAGAACAACTGCAAAAATGGCACGAAGAAAACGAGCATCGGAAAATTATAGAAGCGATAGAAGCCGTTTTGCCGAGCGAACGGGATTTCGAGCTGACAAGCCTGTTTGGACGCGCCCTGAACAACGAGGGGAGGCACAACGACGCTCTCGCGGTGCTGCGTTCCGTTGAGGAAACGGGACGGAACGATCCTCTGTGGAATTTCCGAATAGGCTATTCATACTTTTACCGTCCTCATTCGGTAAAAAACGTCGTTTCCGATTATGAAGCCGCGCTGTCTTTTTTCAAAGAAGCCGTCAGGCTCGGGGATAGGGAAGCCGATACGCAGGAGCTTATACAATACTGCGAGTTAGCCCTGCAAAATCTTAGAGCAAATCCCGAAGCGGTTTACGAATACGCGGACGAGCGGCTGAGTACACGCTGTCTGAAATAAAGGAGAAGAAAATGAAGGTTGAGTTTCCCGAAAGCGTTAAGGACGAAACGCTGAAATACGCCGTTATAGCGGCAAGATATAAGGATAAATGGGTGTTTGTAAAGCACCGTGAGCGCGATACGCTGGAAGTTCCGGGCGGACACCGCGAAGCGGGTGAAAACATAGCGCAGACTGCCGCGCGTGAGCTGTTCGAGGAAACGGGCGCGATAAAATATATGCTCAGACAGCTATGTCCCTACAGCGTGAACGAAAACGGAATGTTGTTTTATGCGGAGATAGAGGAGCTGGGTGAGCTGCCCGCTTCGGAAATAGAGCGCGTGGAGCTGCTTGACGAGCCGCCCGCGGAGTTGACGCGGTGGACTTATCCCGCGATACAGCCGTTTCTTTTGGAAAAGGTACAAAATATATTGAGCATGGAAACCGACCTGAAAAAATATTTCGCCAAAGGCGATCTTATCCCCGCGATAGTGCAGGATGCGGAAAACGGCGAGGTGCTTATGCTCGCTTATATGAACGAGGAAAGTCTGCGCAGAACAATTGAAACGGGATACACATGGTTCTGGAGCCGCTCAAGACGGGAGCTTTGGAACAAGGGCGCTACATCGGGACACCTGCAAAGGGTGCTGGAGATATACGGTGACTGCGACGATGACACGCTGCTGATAAAGGTTGAACAGACGGGCGCGGCGTGTCACACGGGAAACCGCACCTGCTTCTTTAACCGAATGAGATAAATTTTAAAAAGCGCTTGACAAATATGATGTTCACTGGTATAATATAAATATGAACATTTTTTCGAATGGGCGGAGATATCATGAGCGTCAGATTTATTTACGGAACGGGCAACAGAGCCAAGCTTGAGGCGATGAGAGAATGGCTGAAAGCGTTGGATATTGAAATTATCGGTCTGTCCGAACTTAGCGGCGAAAAGGAAATACCCGACGTGGACGAGAGTGGCGGCAGCCCACTTGAAAACGCGCGGATAAAGGCTGAGGCTTACTATCGCTGCTTCGGCGTTCCGGTGTTTTCATG
>CAJTMU010000044.1 GCA_910577365.1 uncultured Oscillospiraceae bacterium
ATTTATAAATCCTCAGGTGTTGAGGTCATGGCTTTGCAGGGACTTGACCTTACAGTAGAGCGGGGAGAGCTGATGGGCATCGTCGGTGCCAGCGGCAGCGGAAAATCAACGCTGTTGAATATGCTGGGCGGATTGGATAAGCCTTCGGCTGGCAGTCTATTCATTGACGGCAGGGATATGCTGAAATTCAATGAAAATGACGCAATAGAATATAAACGGAAAACAGTTGGGTTTGTGTGGCAGAATAATGCGAGAAACCTTATCCCGTACCTTACGGCTCAGCAAAATGTGGAAATGCCGCTTTTGCTGTCGGGATTTGGCGGAAGGCAGGCGAGAGCCTCAGAGCTGTTGGATATGGTTGGGCTGTCGCAGAGGAAAAACAGCAGGCTGGATCAGATGTCGGGCGGAGAGCAGCAGAGAGTCGCTATCGCAATTGCGCTGTCAAACAATCCAAAGCTGCTTTTGGCGGATGAACCGACAGGTTCGGTAGATACCGCCACTTCAAAGCTTATACTCGACGTTTTCCGCAATCTGAACAGGGTCATGGGCGTTACCATTATAATTGTAACGCATGACATAAATCTTTCCAAGCAGATCGACAGAGTGGTTGCCATACGCGACGGCAAAACATCTACCGAAATGCTGAGAAAAGCCTCCGCGCTTCGCTCCTTCGGTGAGCTTTCGGAGGAACAGCAGGAACAGGCTCATGAGGAGGTTTCCGTCCTTGACAGAGCAGGCAGACTGCAGATACCGAAGGAATATCTTGAAGAACTTGGGCTGAAGGGCGGCGATAAGGTCCGCGTAGAGCTTGAGGAGGACAGGATAAGCATTTACCCCCGCAGGGGAGCATAACAGTAAACAATCGGGAGGGGAGAAGCCCGATTATGCGCTGTCGGCGGTTCGCCGTGCAGATAATAGGAAAGGTGGATTATACTGTGGCAAATAAGCAAAAAGTGAGCTTTAAAAAAGTAACATCGCTGTTTATGTCCGCGGTTATCGCTGCGTCGTTGGTTCAGGTCGCGAGCCTTGGCGCTGCTGCCGAAACAGAGGAGGAAGTAAGTTCCTTTGAGGACCTCAACGCTGACAATATGAACATTGTCAGCAACAAGCATGCGTATAAAAGTTACATAGAAGAGTACGCCGATGCTGCAAGACCCATGGAGGAGGTCACAATTGACGTGACCGAATTTGATGCGTCCGGCGGGGCAGTCTGTGAGATAGTCCCGTTTGAAGGAGAAACTGACTGTATGTCTTGGCTGGACAGCGAAGGCTCCGTTACATGGAAATTCAATGTCAAGACAGCGGGACTGTACAACATGGAAATGTTCTACTATCCCATAGCTGGTTCCAACACGACCATTGAAGTCGGTATAATGATCGACAACAAGTGCCCCTTTGACGAACTTCAGCTTGTCGAGCTTGACCGTTACTGGAGAAGCAACGGAAACATTGAGTTTGATGTTCAGCGGAAAAACCAGAAGCGCCCCCCACAAACGGAATACGACTGCTGGGTGACTTATCCTATAAAGGATAAATCGGGACTGATGAATGATCCTTACAGCTTTTATCTTTCCGCCGGTGAACATACACTGACGCTGAACGGTGTAAAGACCAACTTCTACATGAAGAATATCCGCTTTTACAATAACGAGGCTCTGCCCTCCTATGCGGATATCAAGCCCTCGGCAGCTGAGATAGAGAGCACTCCCGCTCTACTCAATAACGAGGCAATACTTATTGAAGCGGAAACTCCTGCTTACACCACCGCCTCCACGCTTTATCCCACTTTCGACAGAACAGACTATACCATAAGCCCCTCACACCCTGTTTACAAGCGCTATAACACATTGGGCGCGGAAACTTGGGACAAGGCGACGCAGATGGTTGTATGGAATGTTGAAGTGCCTGCCGACGGTTGGTACAGTCTTAATCTTCGCGTTCGTCAGAACACAATGCGCGGCTTCTTCTCCAACAGACGCGTTTATATTAACGGCGTTGTTCCCTGCGCAGAGCTTGACGATGTTAAAATTCAGTACAATTCCAAGTGGCAGAATGTAAACCTTGTTGATGATAACGGTGAGGAGATATACGTTTATCTTAACGCCGGCACAAACACGATAGGTCTTGAGGCTATACCAGGCGATATCGGTGAGGTAATGCAGAGACTTGATGACCTCGTTTACAACATGAACTACTACCGCAGACGCATTCTGATGATAACTGGTCCAAGCCCCGATGAATTTAACGACTACTTCCTTGATATACAGATACCCGAGCTGCTTGATGTATTCCAAAGTACAGTTGATCAGCTTTATGCGGAGAAAGCCAGCATAGAGGCTCTTACGGGTCAGGGGTCGGAGGCAGCTGCTCTTCAGACCATGGCTATCATTCTTGAGCTTGCTATAAAAGAGCCGGATGATATTCCGACTATGATAGGAAGCATACGCGACCAGATAACGGCTGTTTCCGCGTGGATGCGCGACTACCGCGATCAGCCCCTTGAGATCGACTATTTAGAAGTAAAGACAGTCCATGATGAATACAAGAACAACAAGAGCAACTTCTTTAAGGCTTTTGCATTCGGTTTCCGTGGATTCATAGGTTCTTTCTTTGAAGATTACACATCGATCTCCGAAACAACCACACAGGCGCTTAATGTATGGGTATCTCTCGGTCGTGACCAGGCTACCGTAGTAAGTGAGCTGGTTGCCAACCAGTACAACCCCGACCACTCAATTCAGGCATCAATAAGCCTTGTGCAGGGAGCTGTTCTTGAGGCAACCCTTGCGGGCAAGGGTCCCGAGGTGGCGCTGTTCAGCGGCGGTGATTTCCCCGTTGTCTGTGCATCAAGAGGTCTGTTGGTGGAACTTTCGGCAAATCCCGACTTTAACACCATAGCACAGCGGTTCTCCCCCGATGTTATGACGCTGTATGAGTTTAACGGCGGATATTACGCATTGCCGCTGGATGAAAACTTCCCAATGATGTTCTACCGCACTGACGTCCTTCAGGAGCTTGGCTATGACGAGCCTCCCGAGAGCTGGGACGCGCTGATAGACATGCTGCCCGATCTTCAGAGAAAATACCTCGAAGTCGGTCTGATACTGCCCTCAAATGTTTCTTCTCAGGTATTTGATGCGGGCAACACTTTCGTTCTTCTGATGCTTCAGACAGGACAGAGTTTCTATAACGACAATTACACCGCAACCACTTTCAATACCGAAGCAGCGGTTGAGGCGTTCACCAAGTGGACAAAGTTCTATACAATTTACGACTTTTCGCAGACCTACGATGGTTTCTCGCGTTTCAGAACAGGTGAGATGCCCATCCTTATCCAGAACTACGCGACCTTCTATACGCAGCTTACCGTTGCGGCGCCTGAGATAAAGGGCCTGTGGGACTTTACACACGTTCCCGGTTCTTACAGAACGGACGAGAACGGAAATCAGGTACTTGATTATACATCCAACTCCGGTTCCTCCGGTGCGGTTATATTCAAGAGCTGCACCAACCCCGAGGCAGCATGGGACTTCATCAAGTGGTTCACCTCAACTGATGTTCAGGTTGAGTACGGCAGGACTATCGAGGCAATTATGGGTCCGATGGGACGCTATGCTACTGCCAATCTTGAAGCGCTTGAAAAGATGAACTGGTCTACATCAGAATACAATAAGATTGCCGATCAGATGTCTCATTTGCGCGAGGTACCGATAATCCCCGCTTCCTATGCGGTGACCCGTAACGTTTACAACGCGTTCAGAGCCGTTGTAAATAACCAGAGAGATCCCAGACTCCAGCTGTCCTCTTACAACAGAGACATCAACAACGAGATTGTAAGAAAGCTGAAAGAGCTTGGCTTCTACACGGAGGAATGATACTTGTCCCGCTTTGAGTTTCATATAAAACAACAATCAGATATTATGAAAAAACAACATTTTCCTGAATGCTCTAAAGCGGGATAGTATAACTACTGCAAGGCGGGAGAGCCATGCTCTCCGAATAAATATTAGGAGGAATCAGTTTGTTCGGTAAAGAAAAATCGCAGTATATCGAAGACAGCAAGTTTCGCTATACGATGCGCGAAATGAAAAAGAACGGCAGTGCTTATGTGCTTGCGCTACCATTCTTCTTACTGTTCGTAGTCTTTACGGGGATTCCGGTTTTGATCTCGCTCCCTATCGGCTTTACGAACTTTAACATGGTACAATTCCCCCAATGGACGGGGTTAAGCAACTTCTACACTTTGTTTCTGGCAGACGACGTTTTCCTTATCGCGATACAGAATACACTGGTTTTCGCGATAATCACGGGACCCGTGAGCTATATCCTCTGCTTCCTGCTCGCGTGGCTGATAAATGAGATGCCCGGTCCGCTGAAAACCGTATTTACCTACGTTTTCTATGCGCCGACGCTTGCGGGTAATATCTTCGCTACATGGCAGCTCATTTTCTCGGGTGATACTTATGGCTTCCTTAATTCCGTGCTGCTTAATCTGGGTCTTGTCAAAGGTGCGCAGCAGTGGCTGACCGATGCCCGTTATATCCTTATGTGTGTTATCATTGTACAGATGTGGATGGCGCTTGGCGCAGGATTCCTCGCACTGAGGGCGGGACTTCAGGGTATCGACAAGTCCGGATACGAAGCAGGCGCAATCGAGGGTATCAAGAACCGCTTCCAAGAGCTTATCTATTTTACCGTTCCATCAATGGGACCGCAGCTGCTGTTCGCGGCGGTAATGCAGATCACCTCTTCGTTTACGGCAGGTGATATCGGTCGTTCTTTGACCGCGTTCCCCTCAACTGACTATGCGGCGCACACAATCATGACGCACGCCTTTGACTACGGCTCAATCAGATACGAAATGGGCTATGCCTGCGCTATTTGCTTCGTGCTGTTCCTCGTAATGCTTGTCGTGAACAACGTTATCCGCAAGGCAATGAGCGGAATTCTGGATACATAAGGAGGTACGGGAAATGCGCATAATTAAGAAAAGAAAAAAGTGGGGCGGCTCCCGCGGCGGCGATATAGCGATATTCCTGTTGCTTATTTTTGTCGGTCTGTTCATGCTGTTCCCTATCTACTTCTCGTTTGTCCAGTCCATAAAGCCGGTTGAGGAGTTGTTCGTGTTCCCTCCCAAGCTCTATGTACAGAATCCCACCTCGCTGAATTTCGAGGATATGCTTAAGGTAGCAGGTGCACTGGACGTTCCGTTTTCAAGATACGTATTTAACTCAGTTCTTATATCGGTTGTAGTTACGGTGGTACAGCTTCTGCTGTCCTCCTCGGCGGCATATGTGCTGGCTAAAGTAAGGGCACCCGGCATAAGAGCTATGAACAAGATAATAGAGATTGCGCTGCTGTTTACCTCCTCGGTAACATACATCGTTCAGTATATCGTTATGGCGGTTCTCGGCATGATTGATACCTATTTTGCGCTGACACTTCCTTACATAGCTACCGCAATGGGTCTGTTCCTCATGCGTCAGTTCATGGGACAGATTCCCGAGAGTATGATTGAAGCTGCGAAGCTGGACGGCGCAAGCCACATGAGAATATGCTGGCAGGTCGTTATGCCTAATGTAAAGCCCGCATGGCTAACGCTGATGATATTCGCGTTCCAGGGTGCATGGCAGATTACGGGTTACCTTTTCGTATACAGTGAGCAGCTGAAGCCTATTCCTATCGTTATGCAGCAGATTGCAGCTTCGGGTATAGCCAGAACGGGCGTGTCGTCCGCGACGGTAGTTGTACTGATGCTGCCGCCTATGATACTGTTCCTTATTCTTCAGAGCAACGTTGTTGAAACGATGGCTCACTCGGGACTTAAGGACTGATCCGAAAAACGTCAAGCCCGCGGGCGGAGCAGGGGCGAACCCCTAAGAACCCCGCGCGGCATAACCGATAAAATACATAACGAAAGGATGATTACAGTGCCATCAATCAGACGCATCGCTGCCTGCGCGGCATCCGCCTTTATGGCGGCGGCTATGCTCTGCACGGGCGTTGCATACGCCGATGAGCCTTATGACGGTTACAACTATGACTGGTACGGCGACCCTATCCCCTCACAGAACGGCTATGTTGTGGAAAAGGTAGTGACCGGTAAGGATATCGGCTGCGGCGACCTGAACACGCCGTCGGATATGTTCATTTCAGATTCCGACGAAATATACATAGCGGATACCGCCTATTCCGGCACGCTCGATTCAAATATGAAAGGGCGTATAGTAATAACCGACAGCAAGTTCAAACTTATAAACGCGATAGAGTACCTCGATTTTTCCGAGGTTGGCGAGTGGCTTAAGAAAAGAGAGGACGCAATGAATGCGGGTACTCTTGACCAGTCAAGATATGCCAAAGAAACAAGCGTTTACTTTAAAGGTCCCACGGGTGTTTTTGTTGCCGACGACGATATGATTTATGTTGCCGACAATGAAAATGAGAGAGTAGTTGCTTTCTACGCGGAGAAAGACGGCAGCGGTATAGGGTACGGAAGAGTGGTTGCGGTTTACACCAGACCAGAGGAGGACGTTTTTGACCAGACACAGACATTCAATCCCTCCAAGGTGCTTATAGACGCGGCTAAAAATGTCTATATCGTTATCGATTCCACCACAAAGGGCGCGCTCGTGTTCTCAAGAGAGG
This sequence comes from uncultured Oscillospiraceae bacterium, assembly GCA_910577365.1. Lineage (GTDB taxonomy): Bacteria > Bacillota > Clostridia > Oscillospirales > Ruminococcaceae > CAG-115. The sequence goes on from CAJTMU010000044.1 coordinate 6,646, forward strand.
GCGAGTTCAATGGATATTTCGGTGCGAACCGTGTCGAGAAAACCGGAGAGGTTGTAATGAACGCTTTCTGGAAGCTGATTTTCACCCGCGAGCAGATCATCAGAATGCAAAGAAATGTTCCTGTTGAAATTTCCAATTTTGATATTGACAGTGACAACTTCATTTATACCGTTACGGAAACCAAAAATTCCGAAACTGATATTCTGAAGAAGCTCAATTCTGCGGGAACAAACATCTTCGTAAAGCTTGGATTTGACACATACACTTTCGGCGATTTCCTTACAAAATATTACAGAGGAAAGACATACTCTTCACGCATCACGGACGTTGACATAGGAGAAAACGGGGTAATAAATCTTCTTGACCTGGAAACGGGACGCATATTTCAGTACAGCAACGAATGCGACCTGATGTTTATCTTCGGTGGAACGGGTACTCAGAAAGGTACGTTCACCACAGTAAACGCTGTTGAGAGCCTCGGAAACAACGTTTTCGTCCTTGACGGACGCAAAAACAGCGTTACGATATTCGGGCGCACCGAATTCGGAGCGATAGTACATGAGGCAATAACCCTTTTTAACACCGGTAAATATGCGGATTCGATAGGACCTTGGAACGAGGTGCTGTGCCGTGATTCAAATTACTGGTGGGCATATGTCGGTCTTGGAAACGCTTACCTCAATCAGAACGACTTTGAGACTGCGATGGATTACTTCTATTACAATTCCAGAGGCGGATATAATGAAGCGTTCAAGGGCTGGAGAATGGCGTTTATCAGAGAAAACTTCACGCTTTTCGCGATAATTATCGTGGTTCTGCTCGCGGCTATCTATGTTATCTCCAGTATCCGCGGACGCCAGCGCGCAAAGAAGAGGGCGATCGCCGACATGCTTCTGAGAGAACAGCAGAAAAAGGAGGAGTAAGCCATGAGATTTGATTTGGATTTACCGGCTTGGAAATGGCCGTTTTACGTCATGCGTCATCCTTTTGAAGGCTTTGAAGACCTCAGATGGAAGAAAGCATATAACATGAAAGTCGCAATGGTTATTGTAGCGCTGTTCTTTATAGTCAGCGTATGCGAACAGCTGATGACAGGCTTCCTTTTCGACTTTATGAATGTTAAGATATTTAACGTAGTGCCTATCGTGATCCAGTCCATAGTGCTGTTCTTCACATGGGTAGTGGGCAACTGGGCGCTTTGCACGCTGTTTGATGGCGAGGGTACGATGAAGAATATCTGCGTTAATACCGCGTATGCTCTTGTGCCGTTCATTATAGGAAAGGTTGTCAATATAATACTTTCCAACTGCCTGCTAAGAACCGAGTCAGCCTTTATCACATTCGTATCCTACATCACTATTCTTTGGTCGGTTATCCTGCTGATTTCGGGCATGAGGACGGTACATCAGTATTCAATCCCCAAAACCCTGCTCTTTATGATTATAACCATTCTCGCAATGGTAGTTATCATAATCTTGCTGGTATTGTTGGTTTCGCTTTTCCAGCAGGTATATGTTTTCGTATACTCCATCTACACGGAGCTGCTTTACAGATTCTCTAATCTGGAGCCGACAACGTTAATACTTATCTTTATAGGCGCTGCTGTGGTGCTTGTGGCGGTAGTGGTAACGGCATACACGCTCTTTGAAAAATATCAGCTAAAAAAAGAGATGGCAAAGCTCAGAACCAAATAATCCGCAGCATGTTTTCCCGGGAAATAATTTGGGAGAAATACGCGGAATCGGCAGATGCCGAATTATAACCTATGGCATTGAATATTGAAAATGGTGGTGTAAAAATGCTTAAATTTCGCAAGAAAATACTTGCCGCGGCGCTTTGCGCAGCAATGACGCTTACGGCAAGCCAAAGCGTTGCATGGTCAGAAACCGCTGAAAGCACCGAACCTGTGAGCACCTCCGAGGCAGACTCCACACCGGAGGACACCGGAGAGGAAGCAGCCCCACAAGAGGAAGAGGAAGCGCCTCCTGCGGATATAACCGAGGAGGAGGCACTTGCGGCAATGGAAGAGTGCGCGCGAACAAGCAGCCTTGCTCTTTATGTAAATAAGGAAACGGGTGTTTTCGCTGTCGAAAATCTGGCGAACGGCTATTATTGGTGGAGCAATCCCTATAACGCTGACAACGACCCCGTGGTAGGCACTAATAATACCAAGAAAAACGAGCTTAAGTCATCGGTCGTAATAAACTCCGTAATGGTTACTGATACGGACGCGGCAAACACGCTGCTGCGCTCGGCTGCCAACGGTACAACAACGATTGATACAAGCTATGAGAATGGCTTCAAGGCAACGGTCGAGTTCAGTCGCGAGGGTATAAGAATACCCTACACAGTAACTCTCAAAGATGATTACTTCGAGATATCAATAATCGCTGATGAGATTTACGAGGTGGAGATAAACGAGCCTGACAAGATTATGGACAGCTCACGCTCTATCGTCGACGTAGGTTTGTTCCAGGATCTGGGCGCGGGCGGACTGGATGAGGAAGGTTACATAGTAACTCCTGACGGTTCCGGCGCTGTTATTAACTTCAACAATGGAAGAACGGGCGCTTCGGATTATTCTCAGCAGCTGTACGGCAGAGATCTGGCAATAAGCCAGAATATGGCTCCAAAAAAGACCGAGCAGGCGTATCTGCCGATACTTGGGCTTGTTAAGGAGGACAATGCGCTTCTGCTGGTGGCGACGGAGGGCTCGGCTTACGCGACAGCAAAGGCGAGCATCGCCCGCGGACCGAGAGCGACGGGCTACAACTCAGCGTGGTTTAACTTCTCGCTTCGTTCCACTGACGGATATTTCATGGGCGGCAGCAACGCTCAGGCTCTTAAGGCATATCAGCAGAACAAAGTTCCTGAGCCGCGCATGACAGTAAGATATTATCCCATAGCAAAGGATAACGCGAGCTACGTGGATATCGCCCAGAGGTATCAAAAGTACCTTGTGGACGAAAAGGGTATGACCAAAAAGACGTCCGCTGATGACGCACATTTCTACCTTGACCTTTTCGGAGGCACGGTAAAGGAGCGCTCCGTAGTGGGCTTCCCCGTTAAACTCCAGACGACTGCCACAACATATGAGCAGGCGGAGGAGATAGTACGCCAGCTTAATGAGCGCGGCGTGGCGGATATGATAGTTACCTATGAGGATTTCAACAAGGCGGGTATTACAAGCCGCATCTCAAATTCTCTTGATTACGCAAGTTCGCTGGGCGGCAAGGATAAGTTTGAGAATCTCAGAAAATACCTTGAGAGCATAGGCGCGGTTTTCGCCCCCAGTGTTGACCTTATGAACTATGAGAGAAGCGGAAACGGCTACTCCAAGTCGGGCGCATCGGTAATCGGCGTTACCAAGGCATATGCTACGCAAGGCGTTTACGAGAGAGCCTTCGGCACTCCCCACGACACAAGAACCAGCTGGTACATACTCACCCCAGCTTATTATGAAAAGGTTTATGGAGAGGTTATCTCCGCATACAACAAGGGCGGTCTGGGTGCTATCTCGGTAGCGGAGGGAACGAATATGCTTTACAGCGATTTCACTTCCAACTCCAGCAGAAATACCTCAAGACAGCAGGCACTGGAGAACCTCAAGAACTGCTATCAGATGATAAACAACAGCGGAATGACCTTTGTGTCAAGTGCATGCAACGACTACGCTCTGCCATATGTGGACATGATAAGAGATGTTCCGCTTTACAGCAGCAGCTTTGACGTTTACGATTACGATATCCCTCTTTATGAGATGGTAATTCACGGTTATATTCCCTACACGACCAAGGCTAAGAACGCAAGCTCCAGCGCGGATGAGCTTTTCCTGCTTTCTGTTGCTACGGGTACACCAGTTCATTACAAGGTTATGTATGAGAATCCCAACACCTTTACGGACAGCTCCTATGACACGCTGTTCTACACCTACTATGCGGGCTGGCTGGATGTGGCTGCGGCAGAATATAAGGTGTGCAAGGACATTGTTTCGGGAGTATCCGAGGCAACAATAACAGATTTTGAGTATGTTTCAGAAGATGTTGTAAAAACAACCTTCAGCAACGGAACTGTTATTGAGGCGGACCTTGACAGACTTACGCTCAAGGTTAACGGTATAGAAAAGGATCTTACGCAATTTGGATGGAAAGGAGCGAACTATTGATGAGTGACGAAAAAAATCTCGGCAAAAGCACCGAGCAAGTCGCTGCCGAAGAAATAGCTGCTCCGAAGACCGAAGCGGTAAAAACAGAGGAAATTGCCGAGGCTGTACAGGAAACGCCCAAGGCAGCTCCTAAAGTATCTGCGCATAATACGGCTGCTGCCGCAGCGTTCAACGCGTCCAGCGAAGAAACGGATATACGCAGAAAAGACGGCGAAAAGGTTCAGCTTAAGATAAAAACCAACAAGATACCCTATGAAAAGAAGAAAAATCTTTATGGCTACGGATTCGTGGCGCTGTGGGCTATCGGCACAATCTGGCTGTTCATAATTCCCGTAATAAAATCGCTTTGGTACTCCCTTTGCGATACCTCGCTGCTGGATAAGTCCGAGGCACTGCTTAAGGGTATGACCAGCGCGGGCATCTACACCGAGTGGAACAACTTCTACAACTACAAAAGAGCTTTCACGATAGATACGAATTTCGCGCCGAAGCTGACGGCTTCTTTGGGAGAGATACTTCCGCAGGCGGTTGTAATTCTGATATTCTCACTGTTTATAGCGGTTATCCTGAACCAGAAGTTCAGAGGAAGAACTCTCGCGAGAGCAATCTTCTTCCTGCCTGTGCTTATTGCGACAGGTCCCGTTATCTCCGTTATCAATGGTGATATGGCTTCCCAGGGTGTATCGGACGCGGTACAGTTCAGTTCGCTGTTCAAAACCGACCTTGTTTCGGAGCTGATGGAGTTTATAGGAATATATAACATAAATCAGCAATTCACGGAATTTATCGAGGGCATAACCTCCAACGTTCTCAACCTTGTATGGAACTCGGGTATCCAGATTCTGATATTCCTGTCAGCACTGCAAAATATTCCGCCTTCTTCAAAGGAAGCGGCAAACATGGAGGGTGCTACGGCATGGGAGTTCTTCTGGAAGATTACTTTCCCCATCATCAGCCCGATGATTCTCGCAAACTTGGTTTACACCATTATAGATGCCTTTGTATCCTCTGATAATGAGGTAATGAAATATGTTCTTCAGCGCTCTACCGACTGGGAACACGGCTACGCGGCAGCGCTGGCATGGATTTACTTCGCCATAATCGGCGCGATACTTGGCATAGTCTGCCTGATAATAAACAGATTTGTTTATTACGAGAATGAATAAGGAGGTTAGAGAAGTGACAGATAATAATTTAAACAATGTTGCTAATCAGCCTGCTGAAAACGTAACAGAAAACATTGCGGAAACTATCGCAGATATCAACGCTGGAGTGGCAGCAGCTGCTCCAACGGGCGGCAAGGCAAAGAAGAAAAAGTCCGATTACCGAGTAACGAATTTTGAGATTATCCGCAATTACAGACACTACACGACCAAGGAGAGAAAGCACTACAAGTACATCTTCTGGCGCAGAATAGCGAGCTATGTTTGGCCGTTTTTCCGCTTTGTGATTATCTTCGGCTTGTCGTTCGTAATTTTGTACCCGATTTTGTACATGATTTCGACATCACTGCGCCCGCAGGTCGAAATGAACGACCCCTCCATCATGTGGATTCCCAAAACGATTCGTCTTGAAAATTTCGTGGAGGTATGGAAAGCCATTGAATATCCGCAGGCATTGTGGAATACTTTAGTGCTTAACATCATTTCGTCGGTATTGCAGGTAGGTACTTGCGCGCTGACAGGCTACGGCTTTGCACGTTTCAGGTTCAAGGGCAAGGGCTTAATGTTTGCAATTGTTCTGCTTCAGATAATTGTACCTGTCCAGATCATTCTGATTCCGCAGTACATGCAGTTCAGATACTTTGACATCTTCGGTCTGTTCAACGCGGTAATGGGAGACTCCCTCACGCTTACCAATACAAACTTCGCGATGTATATACCTGCGCTGTTCTGCAACGGTATAAGAGCCGGTCTGTTTATCTACCTGTTCAGACAGTTCTTCAGAGGACTTCCCAAGGAGTTGGAGGACGCTGCTTATCTTGACGGCTGCGGTCCGTTCAAGACGTTTATCAGCGTAATGGTTCCGAACGCGGCAAGTTCATTCCTGACGGTATTTATCTTCTCAATCGTATGGTACTGGAACGACTACTATGTAAGTTCAATGTATTTCAGCAATGCCAATACGATTTCCATGAAGATAGACAATATCGCAACAACGGTTTCGCTGTACCTCACTGGAGAAGTCGGCAACGCTCTTGACTTTGTAGTATGGATGGAAGCAGGCTGCTTGCTGGCAATAACGCCTATCGTAATAATGTACATCTTCCTGCAGAAGTACTTTACGGAAGGTATTGAAAGAGCCGGTCTGGCTAACTGATAACTGCACAGTATCAAAACAGCCCTCGAGCGTTCGGGGGCTGTTTTTACGGAGGAATAATGGACAAAAAATTTGTGGAGATTTTCTCTGACGGCGCATGCAGCGGAAATCCGGGACCCGGGGGCTGGGGGGCAATACTGAGGTGCGGCGGGAAAGAGAAAGAACTGAGCGGTGGCGACCCTCACACAACCAACAACCGCATGGAGCTGCTTGGCGTGATTAGTGCGCTTGAGGCTCTGAAATTCCCCTGCAAGGTAAGAATAACCACTGACAGCAAATATGTTGTTGACGGAATAAGCAAGGGCTGGGCTGTCGGCTGGCGCAAACGCGGCTGGAAGAAAAGCGACGGGAAGCCTGCACTCAATCCCGACCTATGGGGCAGACTTCTTGAGCTGCTTGAGCTGCACGAAGCGGAGTTTTGCTGGATAAAGGGTCATGCGGGGCACACTGAAAATGAGCGCTGTGACAGACTTGCGGTAGCGCAGCGAGATTTAAACGCTAAATAAAAAATCAAAGCGGAATTTTTCCGCTTTGATTTTTTATCAATAGGTTTACTGCAGCAAGGAGACATACGATACATCTAAAAAAATGCAAAGCATAGAAACTTTATTGCAATGCAATTCAAACGCACGCTAATACTAAGTGTTTTTTCGTAAGGGATTGTATTACAAGTTGAAAATTGACAGTTTATTTAATAAAAACGTCATAATAGATATTATGTGTATTGTTTGTCAAAACAAATAGCTTTTCATTGCTATTCCACATATACTCAATCTGCTCAATATTTTTATCCGGCTCTGCCAATAATTCCGCCAGATAATCAAGCTCAGATAATTCGGACTCGCTAAGTGTTTGAATACCGCCACGCATATACAAAGGCTGATATGAATAAAAAATTTCATTATTCATCAGTGCGTGAAAGTCCATCATAAGATATTCACATACGCCATCTAAAAGATTCGGAACATATAAACTTTTATCAAAGGTATTCCTTCTTAATCCAAATCATGCTTCCGATGCAGTTATAAACTTACGCCTCGGTAAATCAAACTTACTGTATCCAAAACGTTCATCATATTCATAATACCCGTCTGCGTTTACTAAAACCCACCAGTTTTCATCGGCGTTTCAATACTCGTTTGCCCAGCGCTCAACATAGCTGTCCCCCATATTGTTAAAATCCATAAACCCCGCTTTTGAACGACAAGGTATACCTTTAGCTTTCAGAATTGCACTGAATTATATGTAAGCCTGTCTACATGATACCATAATCCGTTTTGTTACGTCTTTTTTTGTGAAACCTGCCTTATCTAAATAAAAATACTGGCAATCATTGAAACAGCTGTTACATTCAATTAATCTTCATTTTTAAAACGGTGCTTTGGATAGGAAGAGAATTTCCCAAAATATATATTTTCCAAATAGAAAGATGGCTCCATGGAACACATTGACTTATCTGTGATCTGGCCACAAACCAACACATTGATAGACGATATATCATTTGGCAATGGCAAAAGCAGCTCTTTATATGCATCCGCATACGTATATATACTTGTTTTTAAATAGCGTTAAATATTATTATTCATAGCCTTCCCCTATAAATTTCGTTTATGACGGTTCAAAATCAAACCCTATTCTACGGCATTTTTTTCTGCTTTTGAAAAGGCACAGCCGCAGTAGTCCTGCCGATATAGCCCATACTGCTCCGAAAGCTCCACTGAGCGCTTATATCCATTACGTTTTTTAAAGTCGTTGGGAAGATGCCTGACAGCATAAATTTCTGAAAGCTCTTCACCTATCTCATTCAACTTACCGCAATTCTTGTGGGGACTAATTGAAAGCGTAGAGCAGAAGTAATCAAACCCGCCTTCGGAGGCATAGCGCGCAGCTCTTTCCAGCCGCAGACGGTAGCATTTAAAGCATCTCTCGCCGCCCTCGGAAATGTTCTCCAGACCCTTGACTGCGCTTAGGAAATCATTGGGGTCATAATCGTCGATAATCACACTTATGGGGTTTTGCACGGACATTTCGCTAACCAGCCGTTTAAGCTCTGCGGAGCGCTTTACAAATTCCTCTTTGGGCGAGATATTCGGATTGTAGTACAAAAGCGTTATGCGAAAATACTGTGAAAGATATTCAATGCAGTAGCTTGAGCATGGCGCGCAGCAGCTGTGGAGAAGAAGCGAGGGAATATTTTCCCCCAAGCTTTCAAGCAGCCTGTCCAGCTTCTTCTGATAGTTTATGTTCTCCATAGATTCCCCCGTAAGCAAAACAATAAATTAAACCTCGGGCATGACTGCCCGAGGTTTAAAAATAATTAATCAGTCCTCAGGAACGAGCACGGCATAGTTGCCCTCTTCGCGGATGTATACCACATTGACGCGGTTTGTTTCAGAATTCATGAACATAAAGAAGCTATGCCCCAACAGATTCATCTGCAAAATTGCGTCGTCAACCGACATCGGAGAGAGCTTAAAATACTTGTATCGGATAACCTCATAATTATCCTCCTCAGGCTCTACATCAGGCTCAAGACCCATAAACGCGTCAGCACGCAGACGCTTCTCAACTTTGGTCTTCTGCTTTCTGATTTGACGGATAATACGGTCAACCGTAACGTCAAGCGCGTCATTCTTATCCTTTGCGGTCTGCTCGGCACGGTAGATGATTCCGTTATATTTTACGGTAAGCTCCAGGATAATCATATCACGGCGCTCTGCCAGCGTTATTCTTGCTTCCGCCTCTTCGGGAAAAAAGCGGTCGAGCTTGGCGTTCAGCTTTTTCTCCGCATAGTCTGTAAATGCCTGAGAAATATTGATTTTCTTGGCGGTAATTGTAACCTTCATTATATCTTCCTCCAAAAGTTTTTTTGCGGAGGGTTTGCCTCCGTCAGAAGTACTCCTCAAAAAAATTAAATACGGGAGGGTAACCTCTGTATCAATTGTAACATATTTTTGGCAATATTACAAGAGCAAATGCAAATAAAACCTTAAATTGTTGCACAATGCACAAAAAATATGCCAAAATTTAGTTTATTGTGAAGAAATTCAAAGCATCAGTTTCCTATTAACAATAATATTAATATATGTAAAGATTAATTTGTACAAATGCCGCTTTTTTGCGACAATATGTATTTATAAAAGAATTTTTCTTGTTCGACAAGAGGGTGCATGAAAACCCTGAAAAAGCAGGTTTGAACTGTAAAATATTCAATAATGCCGTATATATCTGTGTGTTTTTTACAAGCTCAGCGGAAACTTTATATATAATTTGACTTTAAACGGATCTGCGACACTAACTGTTTTGATGTCTAAAAATATTCATTTTAAATCATCAATTATTAACCGCATACAATATTTCTTTATACTCTTTGTGCAAATTGCCTATTGAAATCGTTTAACTAATAGTGTATTATATAAATATAAACAAATTTATCTTGGTGGGAAGTGAACTTTGTGAATATTACGATAAAAGATGTGGCAAAGGCAGCTAATGTTTCCGTAGCAACTGTGTCGCGCGTGCTGAATAAAAAAACCAATGTTTCGGAGGAAGCGGTGCAGGCGGTAAACCGCGCTGTTGAGGAACTGGGATACAGTCCCAATTTCTTGGGGCGTGACCTTCGCAAAAGCGAAACAAAGCGCATTCTTGCCATAATTGCATCAACGGAGCAGAGCTTCTATTCCGAGGTGTTGAGGGGTATGCAGGATGCGGCATATTCGGAGGGCTACGATGTACTTATTGCTACGACACGTGACGACCCCGAGCATGAAATGCATCTTTTGGGAATGCTGTTTTCCAAGGCTGTCGACGGTGCGGTGCTTCTGGCGCCCAAACTTGATAATGTGACGGTGCTGGGGCTTGCGAAAAAATATCATCTTGCATTGTGTGTGGAGCGCATGGAGGGTTGTGATATCCTCTGTGTAACGGTTG
>CAJTMU010000045.1:0-13325 GCA_910577365.1 uncultured Oscillospiraceae bacterium
CGGCTGAGGGCATAACTCATGGCAGAACGGGTATACTCACCAAGGCAGAGCCTGCAGCTATCGCCAAGGAATTGGAATTCGCCTGCTCACACCGAGATGAGATACACCAAATAGGCGAAAACGCCATGAACGAGGTATATATCTCATGGGAAACCGCCGTCAAAAAGGCTTACGACCGATACTTCACGGTAATAGAGAACGTAAAAGCAGGGCAGTCCCAGCGCCGCGAGGGCTTCATGCAGGAGGAATTTTTCTCCATGATGGACAACATAACCTACAATATCCAGCGGCTGCGAAGCATTCCTGCGGGTTTTGACAAGTACAAGCGCAAATGGCGAAAGCTGAGGGACAATATACGAAAATAATTTGGGCTTTATGTTCAAATAAATAAGGGGGGGATAAGTTGGTTTGATTTGGTAGGCAAATTTACCTGTTAAAAACATTTTGCAGTATTTTTAATAATTTTAATTTATTAATGATTTAACTATGACCAGATTTTTTAAAGAACAGTTTCCTCAGTGATAGCGACATCAATGTTTGCTGCTCCCCTTGTTGTTAACGCTGAAACACATGAAGCTAAAACCAATGAGGCTGATAGTTAATGGTTATTGATGAGGATTTTGCCGGACTGTATGTAAACGTATGGAGCAAGGCAATGTATGACTATGAAATCTTAATCTCAGCGGTCACGCCTTTTACGAGCCTAACTGCTATTGCTATCTCATAAAGTCCAACCTGCTTGACAAAAGGGTGTTGTACAAAGGGTACGATTACGAATTTAACTTCCTCACGCACAATTACACCGCAAAGGATTTGCCCAAAGACTTAAAGCTGCTTTCCCCAAACGACTTTGCCGTCGATGACGATTTTCTGCGCGGACAGTCCGCCTATATAAGCGGAAAAACGGGAATGATCTACATAGAAGTGTTTAAAAACACTGCTTATATGCCATTTGAGCACCCCGAATATATTGAAGCTCTTACAAAAAACGGGCTGTTTGGCTTTGACTATTTTCTCCCTCAAAAGGAGGACTTCGCATAATAAAATTGACGGCTGCCCGTTTCCGAGCAGCCGTCAGCCATTATATTTTTTCAGTCGTGACCTCAAAGCCCAGCGCTTTAAGCTGACCCTTAGCCTCATTCAGCTTATTTTTGTCCACTGTCTTGGTTCCCGTTACCTTATATCTCACGACGGGCTTATTCAATCCCAGCTTTTTTATTTTGGCGGCATATCCGATATAAGCCCAGTTGCAGTCACACTGCCCCCTGACTCCCGCTACCGCTCCAACATCTCCGTAATCAAGCGTCGGGCTGCCCGCGACGGTAAACTGCCACATTCCCTGTCCGAAATCCCGCTGATATCCCTCAGAGGTATATTGCGCCAGCCATAAGTCATATGGCAATGACTTAAGATTGATGTAGTTATCTGCTACGTTGGGATTGCAGTAGAGCATCGGATAATAATTCGCTGCGCACAAGGTGTCAAGATAAGCTTTGCAAATGGCGGTATACTGCGCTTTTGACAGTCCCTTATTCAGAATGCTCTCGTCCTCGAAATCCAGCGCCGCAGGGTAATCTATACTGTATCCCGCAAGCTCGCTTACCGCCCACTCCGCTTCCCTGCGGGCTTCTTCGGGAGTCGTCGCATAAGACCAGTGGTATACCCCCACATGTATTCCCGCTTCTTTGCAGCCACTATAATGCTTATCGAACAGCTTATCTTTAGTCATGCCGTGCCCCAGACGCAGCATCGCGAATTTCACCTTATAACCCTTTATTTTCCCTGCCTTAAGCGCGCTGTAATCCACATCGTCATTTGCGTAGGACAAATCCACTCCAGCATACCTATTTGCCATCGTCGCTCTCCTTTCCCTTGTTTAACGCGTCGGTAAGCCCTTCGCCAAGTATGTATCCGACAACCGCCGCGCCGCTTAAAATTGACCCACTTACCTTGTCAGCACCCTGCTGCGAACCACCAAAAGTTACGATAAGCCCAGCGACAAAGCCCGCAATAGCTACCCATAATTTCCTTGAGGTCAGCTTTCTTCTCCAATTTATATCCATTATACTCCCCCCTAAATCCCTATCTGAGCAAGTATGAACCCGACGATTGCACTTAAAACGGACGCCCCAATAAGACCGACTACCTTTCGCCACTTCTCACCGTCGCGGCCCTCAAGCGTTCTCAGTCGTTCGCTCTGCTGCTCCTGCTCACGGAGCATACCTTCCATATTTACGGCGAGCTTTTCCACCGAGGTGGTCAGCGCTCCTATCTGCCGCATGGTGTCCTCCACTATTTCAAGCCGCCTGTTCTGGCGGCTGTTTTCCTCCTCAATCCGCCTGCGAAACTCCTCATGCTCCGCACGGGATATCGATGTTTCCATTATATTCACCCTTTCTTTATTTTGAGAATGATATGCTTATGGTGTAATTATTTGCGCCGCTGCCACTTTGGCTTCCGCTGCTTCCACCACACCCAATATGATACTTTCCGGTTGTTAAGTTATAGGTTTCTGTCTTTGAGCCGCTTGAGGTAAGCGAAAACCCACCTACATTTTCTCCAAGATTTTCATCAAAAATGTTAAAACCGCCACTTCCGTTTGAATATCTGTTCTGATGTGAGTAGCTCACAGTAATTTTTATTGAACCCTTTATTTCAAAAACGTCTGAAACTACATAATTACAAACAATACTTGAATAGGTATTGCTTACAGTAAGGCCATTATCAGAAACGGTCGGTTTATATGCAGAAGCGTCAGTCCTACCATATCTCCATGTCAGAGAGTCTGGAAAATAAACCGCCGAGTGAACTTCATACAGCACACCTGCCCCATTTGCGTGAACTGTATCCAATTCATACAACACACCGCTCTCGTTCACCGTAACCGTTTCCAACTCCCGCAAAACGCCGCCGTCATTTGCTGTTATCGGCACACATTCACCTCCTGGTAAGTGTTACCGAAACGTCTTAAATTAAAAATAACGAATTTAAAAAATCTCATGCCAGAAGTTCTTCAACCTCCTTTCGCCAGATTGAGGGAACATCCTCAATAGTTATTGTTCCTTTTTTTATCTGTGCCGCATAAATTTTAGCCATTATTTTCACCTCCGATCATTCCCGCAAGCTCAATAAGAGCAAGTTGTGTGTCGTTAATGCTTGCCGCCTGATTTTCCTGCGCGATTTCAAGCGCCGATTTCTGCGCAAGCTTCATGCACCAAAGCTGCTCCCCATCAATGTCCTTTATAGACAACTCCATGGGCAGTGTGAAATTGAGCTGAAGGGACTGTCCGCCGTTTCCGTCGTTTATCATAATCTCGGACAGAGCGCTGCTGTCTGTGTAAATTGCCCTCAGCTCCTCAAAATTTGTTTCATCACACGCCGCGCGAATTTCAAGTGTTGCGCGCTGGGCGTTCTGAAACTGTGTTGTGCCGCCTATCACGGCTATCGTCTCTATTGATTTTCCGTTTGTAAATGTTACCATTTGGTTACCTCCTATGCCTTTTCAAATTTTAGTTTAAATTCTATTGTGCTATTTGATCCGGAATCATAATTACTTGAGCACCCAACATAATAGTTGCCCTTTTCCAAGATATATTCTGCTTTTGGGTTTGCAAATGTGGTATAATCATTTTGACCAGTTCGCACTTTTCGTACATACGTCCATTCTGTGGGATAGTGAGTGAAGGTGTCAATAAATTTTCCATTACGAATCTCGGCAATATTACTGTAGATAGTTCCAGAAGAACTGTAATGCGTTATATTTATTATTACTTTGGTTTTACCCGTAAGCGTAAAATCTGAAGCAGCGCTTCCGTGAACCGATATATCATATGTATCGCCGTTTAAAAAAGATTTGGCCGTGCTTCTAATAGTATGCCATTCACTCAGAACCGGAAATTCCCATGCTGAATAAATCTCATGCAGCACACCTCCCCCATTAGCATGAACAGTATCAATCCCGTAAAGTGCTCCACCATTGTTAGATGTTATTTCCGTCAGTTCGTGCAGAACGCCGCCTGCATTGACTATTATTGGCATGTTGACACCCCCTTAATGCTTTCCATACCAGCAGCCCGCGGGGCAATTGCTTGTAGTGGGAGCGGCCGTTCCGCTTGCCAGTCTGTGAAGTCCGAGTGCCGCTGTTGTTACCACATGTACGTTATCAACAGTATCGGCGTTTCCCCCGTTGGCGGGCAGCTTGGTAGGAAGCCCGCTCACCTGAGATGCCGTATGTGTGTGGCTTGCCGCGGCGTAATTATGCGTATGATTGCTTGCGGCTTTTCCCGCCAACAGATTATTTACCTCACTCTCGGTATAGTACCGGTCATCGTGCGTATGGCTCGAAGCCGCGTAGCTGTGTGAATGATTGGCGGCAGCTTTTCCCGCAAGTAAGCTGTTGACCTCCGTTTCGGTATAATAGCGGTCATCGTGAGTATGACCAGTAGCGGCATAATTATGGGTGTGATTTGCCTCAGCAAAGAATGAAGCGTGTTTACCGTCCACCGTATCGGCGTTGCCGCCGCTCGCGGGAAGCGCCGAAGGAAAATCCGTTATCTCCGAAACGGAGTGACCATGTCCGCTGTCGGCCTTACCGGCGATAGCGGCATTCACAGCGTTCCCATCCTCTCTAAGCTCCCTTATAGCCTCGTCAACCGCATCAGCATTAAAATTAAAGTCCTCAACATTATAAAAGTCCGTGCTGTCAGGCTTTTTCAAATGAAGAGTGTTGGTTTCTTTCATGTCATTACCTCGTTTCTTAAGTGTTCATGAGTATAAGCGGCAAGATCTGCATGCGTATAACCGGAAAATGAGAAATGCTGATTATATTTCAAACTTAGCGATATCTCAATGTTTGCGGGAATTTCCCGCTCCAGCAGCTTTCCGACCTCGTCATACTGATTTTTCACTGTGAGCGCCACCTGAACGGAAAGCAGATATTTATTATTATCAAGCTCCGCAGTAAATCCGTCCCCGCCGCACAATATAGCCAACTGCCGCTTAAGTCCCTTAAAAGTAAACGGCAGCTCTTCGTTCAGCTTTGACAGTATCCGGAAACGCCTAATCCCAATATTATCAAGGGATTTCGGCGTAATGCCGAGCATCTTTTCCCAGCGCGAACAACCGCGCTCTGTCAGTGTATCTATAAAATTATCTGCCGCGATATTTTCCAGTTCGTCGCTTGCCGCTTTAATCTCAACGTTCTCCGCGCCTGTTAGCTGTCGGAATTCATACACTCCGCGCAGCACCTCCGGAAGATAGGAAATAAGTTCAGGCAATTATATCACCCCTTACCGGTATTTCGTCAGCGTTAAGTGTCAAATTGACCGCTGAGCCGTTCAGCGCGGTGTCCGCGATATCAACTATCCCCGGGCAGCTCAGCAGGCGCGTTTCCACACGGCTGATCCTTACAACCAGCCTGTCGCTGTCTGCCCATTCGGCGCGAAGCTCCGAAAAATAATCCTCAACCGCCTGTTCAATGTAATCCTTGCAGGATTCATAGTCCCAACCGTCCTCATAGGTGACTGCCGCGGCAACATTAACGCTGACGGGTGACGCTCCCTCAACTGTAACTATATGTCCTATGGGAGCTATCCCGATTCCGCTGCCGTCCCGCGTGGGGTCAATAGTATCCTGAACAGCTTCAACTAATTCGGTGGACGGAACAGTATATTCGCTGCTGATAATCACCAGCTTTACAGTTCCCCCGCCATTCCAGACGGGGTATACCTTAACGCCGCCCACTCCGTCAAGCGAGCAGGTTTTCTCCTTGTAGTCGGTTATATTACCTCCAAATGCCGACGTATTTAACCCCGAGAGATAACGGCTTCGGAAAGCTTCCGTATCCTCCTCATCTTCTCCCGGTATAAGCAGTGATACCAGCTCCGCATTTTCCAGTCCCTCAACAAAATCAATTGGCAGCATTCGCCCGAAATGACGGTTGCCCTCTGTCCCCGCAGTTTCACATGTGATTGTGTTCTCTGCGGTGACGGAATAATTCAGCCCATCAATTGAAAACCTTGTTCCTGTCGGAACAACTGTGTTGAATCTTGCGGCCGCCACAGCGCAGGTGGCAGGTCTGGGTGACAGCCCCCTCTCCGCGGCTCTTTTAATAAGATATTCTCTGCCCGCGGTGTCAGCGAAACATTCGTTCAGAAACTGATCCAGCCGAGCGTAAAGCTGAGCCAGTTCCGCCGCGCAAGGAGCAAGCGCGTCATAAATTATGCTTCCCTCACGCTTATCCACATCAGCGGCTACTCTGTCCAGCATTCTCTCTAAAATTTCCTCATATGTCAAGTTCTCACCTCCATACTTTGTTCAAGCTCCCCAAAAATGGTATTTACCGTAAACGAAACGGAAAGTACGCCCTTTTCAGGAACACTGAATACAAACCCATCTGCCGAACGTATTCTCTCATCCTGCGTCAGCGCCTCCGTAATAAGCCTTTTCGCCTCACATTTCGCAAGCTCAATATCCTTGCCAAAGATTTCATACAGCTCGTGTCCATAATTCCATGAAAAAATCAAATGCCGGAAGCGCGGAGTATTTAAAACAAGAAAAATCGCCTGCTTTATTGCGGCGATCCCATCTGTATATCCCGCGCAGCGCCCCTTGGCAAAATCAACGCAATAAGTCCTTGTCGGCTGCTCTGCAAGCTGTGTAAATTTGTATTCCGTCATTTGCGGTATCATTCAACCACCCCCAGAACAAGAAAGCGCTGACCGCCGTGCTCTCTCATTAGTGCCAGCTTATCGCCGGTCTTCAGACCGTAATATGTCTCGTCCTCTTTCTCGGAAAATACCATTTCTCCCGTATACGCGCAATTATGCTTATGTCTGTGAGAACAGTACTCCCCTTTCCGCAGGGACTTCATAATTACCAAAGCCTCGCCCCCCACAAAAAAACGGTTATCAACCTGCACTGATATTGGGTCGGAGCTGACAACCGTTCCAAATATGAACGTGCATGGCGGAGTTGTTTCCGCCGTACTTTGCACTATCCGCTTTATTGTACGCACCATATTATCACCCCCTTATGACTTACACAATCTTTAATTTCAATTTCATTGTCCTTTCGGAAAAATCATGCTCCGCTTCTTCTATTAAACAGTATTGATTTATTCCCAAAGCCTTCATTCTGACAAATATCATCTTCCCCGCGCGGGCGCGCAGATCCGATATTGCATCAACTGAGAACGTTTTTTCGGGTCGGTTGTAAAGCTCAAGCAGCATTGAACCTCGCTCCTCTATCTGCGCCGCGTTCATGCTCTCATCAACGTTCTCATAATACTGGAGCAGCCCCCAGCGCCCTATGTTTCCGCTGTCCTTAAAAAGATAGAGATCTCGTTTTCCTGTCTGCTCGTTGTCGCGCAGCAGTTTGACCTGATTATAGGTATCGCCGTCAATACTGCTCTCATAACTGTAATCTGTCGCAAGACTGCCGTCGCCGAGCATGAAGCCCAGCTTTCCGTCAGACACCTCCGACACGCTTATTTTGCCAAAATCGTCCCACAGATAAAACATTCTGTTGGTATTGATAAGCGTATAATCAAGTGCTTTAAGCATTATATCGAAAAGTTCCTGACCGTCCTCAACCATTGAGGGTATCACATAACCGGTATCGGGAATATTTCCGGTCTTCAGATCAAAATCGCCGCATATCTCCTTTATTACCCGCGACGCCGTGACATTTGTAAAAACGTAGGTGTTCTTGTTTTTGAGATAGCGAAGCTGGTCATATGCTGTTATATCGGTCATACCGTCCGAGCCCTTTTTTATCTTAAACACATATCCGTAAAAAATCCCCGCAGTGCCGCGCATAACGCGGACTATACCGCCATGCTGCCATTCTACAGCGGAGGGAAGCGCGGAAAACGTAAAGCTCCCTGCTGCTCCGTTTCGTTCGGTCTTCCATTTCGGAGAGGCAAGCAGAGTAGTAACATCATGCACTGCACCGTTGTCAGGGTTCTGATACAATACCTGCATTACAGTTCCCCCTTTGGCGGAAGAGTAAGCATCTCTCCAACATATATTGTATATTTCGGATTTCCCGTTCCGCCGTTCTGCCTGTCAATAACGGTCTTATTAGCTCTATAAAGCTTATCATAAAGCGAACCGTCGCCATAACTTGCCTTGCATATAGACCACAGGCAATCGCCCGCCTTTACAGTGTAGCTTACCGCCTTGTCTTTAGGCGCTCCCTCGGGAGTGCCGCTCCGCTCCGTTTCCCCCGCCGAAGCGGTGTTTTCCTTGATTGTGACACGTCTGGGCGAATAATCTTTCCATTCTTTCAGCGTCAGCGAATATTCAATAGAGCCTACTTCTCCATAGTTCTCGGAATAGTCAATACCCTCCACCGACATTCGAATATTTATATCAAGGTCCGCGCCGAGAAGGATAAACCTCAGCGGCTCTTTGCTCTCCATGCATTCCCGCAGCTTACGTACATAATACATAGGCTCTCTAAGCTGCGTACGCGGCAGTTTTACCGACGGTATTTTCTGCGCGGGGAAGAAGCTTCCGAACGATATCTGCCTAAGCTTTGCTCCGTCCAGCAGGTTTACCGCCCCTATCCCCAACACCGTTTTTTCGGATGTATCCGCGCTTTGCTTTACGGATATCCTCTCCGGCAGTACGGGAAGCTCTATCACGGTTCCAGGTAGCATAAGAATTATCCTGTATCCGCCCGTTTTATTCAAACTTTCCAAATCAGCAGTACACCCCCTCCGCGCTTGCAGCGAACTCGCTTTCCAGCCTGTATTCTATCTCGCTGACCACGCTGTTCACATCTACCTTTTCGTTTATGGTATTGCCCGTAACCTGAACAGTAGGCGTAAGCGTTACAAAATTCTGCACATAACGTGCCTCCGCAATATCCCGCAGCAGCTTCAAATCCTCTTCGGCTATGCTTATGTCGTTGTCAACTTCGGTATGTATAGGATCTTCCTCAGTACCTAACGGAGATTTGCCGTTGAATAGGCTTTCATAGTCAAAACCGTCCTGCGCACCTATTTCATCAGCACCGTTTTCATTAAACATATTGTCGCCCAGCCAGTAGCCCGCCTCAAACGCTTCGTCATAGTCGGTATAATCTATACCAAAAACATTTTTAAACGATAGTGCATCCTCGTCAAGCTTCTGAACAACTTCAATTCCTGTGCCAAAATTCTCCTCTTTAAATTTGTTTATGTCCTCGCGGAAGCCTGCTATACCACTGCTCCAGTCTTGCCCAAAAAGCTTGCCTATTGCTCCTGCTACACCCTCTATTATTCCAAGAATGCTGTCAAAAAGGTCAATAAACAACCTCGCTATCGCACCTATCGGATCGTTAAAAAGGTTCCCTATAAAATTTGCGAAGTCCGCAAAAATATTCCAGACAAAAACAATAGTTGTTGCAATAATGTCCCACAGCATATAAATTATATTTCCGAGAACAGCTAAAACTGTCATGAACGTTCCCCCAAGCATACCCGAAAAGCTGAGAGACAAATCGTAAGCGCTGTTTACATGATCGGTATAAAGTGCAACCGCGCCCGCTACGACAGCGAATCCTGCTGCGACTAAAAATAACGGGCAGCCGCTAAGAGAAAAATTATATTCATTTTGTATCCTTATTAACTTTTTTTGTTCTTTGATCATACGCTGAGCTTTTATCATTGCAATGTCCATAGCAAGCTTATAAAAGCCAAGTGCTCCCGCGACTGTAAGCAGCACTGCACCCGTCAGCTCCCAGTTATCCGTAATTACCTGTAAAACGCCTACTCCCCAATCAAGCAGATCAAACGTCATGCCCAGCAAAAAAACAATCGTGCTTATAACGTTCTCAACTCCGCTGCTCATAAGAAATCGGTAAACCGAATCCGCAAGTTTCATGAACTTTGGCGTGATCTGTGCTCCTATTTTTTCGCCCAGATCTCTTAAAGCGTTGCTTATGGCGGATATCATTCCCACGGGAGTTTTTCGTATGCTTTCCGCAAGACCGTCCCACGAGCTGCTTATAACCTCGTCCAGAACAAGCGCCCTTTCCATTTCGCTGCCGTTTTCTATTATCTCCCTCTGTACCGCGGAAAGCTCAAATCCGCTTTCCTCCAGTCCGCCGAAGCTGCCGCTCATAGCCTGTCCCAGCTGCGCAGCATATTCGGTCATTGCCGCCGAATCGACTGCTCCGCCTCCGCTCATGCCGGCAGCATAATCGGCAAGCGTATCCATCATCGACATAACAGCCGCAGGGTCAGAAACATACGCAGAAAGCTCCGCCGCGCCCGCTATCATAGCTTCGTCGCCGTACATTGTTTCGCCGCTTATCGCAGCGGCTTTCTGCCTTATCGCGTCAAATGCCTCCGCGCTTTGTCCGTTATTGTTTAGTGCAGTCGCCAGATTCAGCTCGACGGTCATCTGTGCGTTGTTCAGCCTGAAAACCTCGTCCACAAAAGACGTTACATTCTGCACAGACAAAAAAGACAGCGCTTTTTTAATAGCGCCGCCAACCTTATCCCATGAGTTTTTAAGTTCCTCTGCCTGCTTTTCCATTTCTTTAAGCTCTTTTTCCGCGTCTTTACCGCCTCCGCCGCTGTTTTCATTATCTCCGCCCTCCGGACACATTACGCTTCTGTTAGCAAATCGGGACGAGATAGTTTCCTCCCCGCTGGCGCTCACCCTCTCCAGACGTTCCGCAAACATGTCCACAGCCTGAAATGCGCGGCTGAACTGACCTGCTATATTTTCCTGCTCTATTGACTGTGATATGGTCGCCATATAATTCCCCCTTTCCGTTTAAACAAGCAGCACCCCATTTCTGAGCGGGATGCTGCTGTTAAGTTATTCTGCCTAAAAGGCTAAAAAACATCAAATTCAAAGACTATGTGAGCATTAGCGTACTCTGGCTCTGCAGTTCCCCTGTTGTTTTCGCATATACACTCGAGTGTTTCCTTTGTCTTGACAAGCAATTTGTCAAAATTCTTTTTATAATAATAATCATACAACATATGGTAGATTTTTCTTCTGCCGTTAGTAAGAATGATCACCAGATTAAAATAATTTATTCTGGTGCCGAAAGTGGTGGTAGCCGTTCTGTTCCCCCACTTGTCATTGTGCAAGCGTGTATAGGCACACTTGCTCGTTTTTTTATCCACCTTATAATCGACAAACTCGGAATACAGATAGACAAGCGGTACAAAAGTGAAGCGGGTCTGAAACATCTTGTGCTTATCATCAAGCCATATAAAACCCATTTTTCTTGTGCGGCGGAATTTCATCTTATACCACATAATTTTTCTTTTGAGCTTTCTGGCTTCCTTTTCTGCCCTTAACTCATCAGCATAGTTCTTTTTAATATATCTGTCATGCTTAACTGCGTAAAACACAAAGAAAAACAGCAGAGCCAATGTCACCGCAGTGCCGGGAATAGCTTTTAATGTAAGCCCTGTGTTTACGGCGGTTGCGACAAATCCGATAACAAAAGGTGCGGCAATACAACCAAAAACAATGGAACGATTGCGATAGGTATTCCTTTTCATGTCAGCCCCCCAATATTGATCAATATATTATATCACAATTTATTTGGATAGTCAACCGAATGCTTTGCGCAATTCATGCGGCTTTTCTTTTTTTACTTCGTTAACCAGCCGCCCTCTTATGCGCGTGCTTTTCCGCCTTTATCTGCAAATCAATGCTCGCATAGATATAAGCCCTCTCGCGCTCCGACATATCCATAAGCGCGCAAGGCAGTATATGAAGCTTCTGAAGAGCGTAGTGCGCGTAATTGCTTTCCGCGTCCCCGCTCTCTATCAGTTTTTTGCCTCGTCCACAAGCTCCTGCATATCGTTATCAAAGCTGTTTATCTCCTCCACAGCGGAAACAAGCTCTGCGTATTGTCCGGGTGTAAGCAGCTTTTCAACCAGAGCCTCCGCTCCCATTACACCGTAAGCCGACTGAAATTCCGCGTCCTTAAAGCAGGGATCTACCGTACAAGCAACCAGAAGCCTTGTGATATAAAGCTGGGAATCCGTCACGGTTTCCTTCTGATGCGTCTTTCGGTTAAAGTCGGTGACCGTGCAGCTTTTTCTTATCTGAGCGTTCTCGGCCTGTGTAATTGATCTGATTACAAATGGATGAGGAAATGGCTTTATCATAACCTCGCTTGTAATATTGTTGTCCACCTTGTTGGCGGTAAGAAATTCCTGTAACTTGCCCATAATGCCTCCTAAATAAATTAAAAATTAAATCCGCAATATCCCGCACGAACGTCAGAAACGTCCGTGCGGCATGCGTTGTTAAATATTCTTGAACGTTTCGAGGAACTCATAGTCCTCAAAGGTAAATGAGATCTCGTCCTCCAAAGGATCATCACTGTCGCCGTCAAGCTTCGACAGCAATATTCCGTCAACGGAGCAATCCTTAATAAGCACCGTCTGAACTCCGGCGGAGGATGCCGCATCGCTGTTGGTCAGCACCATATCGAAATACAGCGCCTTGCCCGTTTCCTTGTATTGCCTTACAACGTCGGCAAACAACGGGAAACCGTAATAGAGCTTAAGTGTGCCCGTACCCTTCATACCGGTCGGCTTACTTCCCTCCATGCGGCGGCCTATGCATTTTACCGCCCCCTTCTTTATCTCAATCTTTGCCTCGATACTCTTGGCGCGGAAAAGCTCCTCATTCCTTCCATCGATTTTAAGATAGGCTGTGCCCTCCTTGCCCGAGATCGTATCATAACTTTTTAACATATTTAACCCTCCTTAAATAACCTTAACCGTCATATACAGCTTTTCCATGCTGTCATTCGGCTTAAGAGATACGCTGACCGAAACGTCGCGCTTCCCTGCGCCCTGCTCTACTGTTATGTCGTCGGGAGTAAATTCCGAAACAGCGTTCAGTTCCTCATACTGTCTGCCAAGATTTACTATATCCGCTTTGAACAGCGCTCTTCCCGTATCGGAATTTGTAACGCTTCCCATGTAGCTTGCTGAGAACAGAGCGGCTATATCGTTGGCCCAGCCATCGATAACGCGCATAAATCTGTTTCCCGAAAAGTCGCTGTTTTTAACGGGAGTGTAGGTCACCAGCGTATTTATATCTGATAATACCCTCGCTTTCCCGCCGTCGGAATAGAACACAAATTCTCCCGACTTGAGCGCCTTTTCAAATTCACCCTTGCTGTACTTTGTATCAACTCCCACTGCACCGTCATAAGCGGTGTTGGTAAGACTTTCGTTTATTTCCGCTGACGCTGTTGCCCCCAGCACCCATGCGACCGCATCTTCCTTTGAAAGTACGGTGCCGTTGTCAAGCACTACGCCATTCTTTACGGAAATAATACCCTCATAATCC
>CAJTMU010000045.1:13335-16601 GCA_910577365.1 uncultured Oscillospiraceae bacterium
ACATTACACATGTGATCTTCTTGCCGTCATCATCGCGAAGCCGCTTGGCAAATGCAGTGAACAGCGCTTTAACGTCTGTGTCGCCGCCCGTATACCCTATACAAGAAAATGTCTCCTTTTCTGCCGCAGCAAGGAAATCCGAGTAGGAGGACGCAGTGACCTCACCGTCCGTACCTCCCGCAAGAGCCGTTCCCGCAGATGCTGAAAGGCTGTCGCCCGAAAAGCTCACAAAGCTGTTTGCGCGAAGCTGCGAAGCGTCGGAAACAGTCTGGGCATCCACTATCTCTCCTCCAAGTCTGGTGACCACCTCAAAGCTGTCGGCAGCACTGTAAACGGCTACGGAAATATCGTTTCCACGCGTCCCTTCGCAAATCGCCGTCGCAGTAAGTCCCCCTATCTCCGCAGCAGCGGTCGTTCCGCCCTTATCCGCTCTCCATAACAGCAAAGTTTTCGCGCGTTTCATGCACTCGCGAACAAGAAGCAGCTCTGCCGCCGTGCTGTCATACCCCAGAAGCTCCTTTGCTCTCGCGGTAAACTCTCCCGCTTCGATAATGATAAAACTGTCTGCCGCACCCCATTTCAGAGGGAGCGCCAGTACCGCCGTCCCCCTTTCGCCCAGAGTTACGTTGCTTCCCGTGCTTACAAAATTGATGTAAGCCCCGGGAAGCGTTTTGTTCATTGCGGTAAAAGTACCGCCTCCTATGCTTCCCAATGCCATATTTTTTCCTCCTTAAATTTTCATTCCGTCTTCTGTGCTTTCGTTTTTCATCACATAAGACGATTGATGCGCGTTATCATTCGCGCCGCCAAATTTTCTTCCGCACACAATTATCCTCTCCCTGCGGAAAACAGGAGCATTGCTTACCGAGAACTACTCTTTCCGAATCCTGTCACCTCCAAGCTAATCATCGTTTCGGCGGGTTCATACTCAATATAATCCGCCCTTACCTCAAAGGTAAAATGAAAGAAGCCCCCCTCGGAACGAGAGCTTCTTTTAGAGGTGTGCAGTATCTTGCCGTCTACGGAAATGTCGGCAAATCTCCTCGACATTATTTCCGTCCAATACGCAAAGGCTATCCCGCCGTCCGCTTCATGAGCGTATCGAACATCAAAGCATGCTATACAGCTTTTTCTGCATGAAATGCCGTGTTCATAACGCACCCCTGTGATGTCCAGAAAATACCGCGCCTCTGTCCCTAGAGTTTGACTGCCGTTTGCGGATTCTTCCAGAAGCAACTCTTTTAGCATTTTTCGTATGCCCTGCGCGAGTTCACTTAGTTTCAACGCGTTCACCTCCCCGCCGCCTTTTCCAAACCTCGCACCAAATAAAAAGCTTCTGTTCCAGCAATGCATGAACAGAAGCTTTATTATTTGATGATACCATTATATCACAGATATAGGTGACATTCAAGGACATGATATTTCCGACAGCGCCTGAGCGTGTATTCTGCATACCTGACGGTAACTGTAATGCATTCGCTCCGCGACATCGTCCAGCGAAAACCCGTTCAGATAATGCAGCTCCAAGATCTGACGCTGCTTGTCCTGTTTCACAGACTTTATTTTGTCAGATATCTTACGGCCAAGATCAACGAGCGCATCAATATCCGCATTTATCTCCCGCTCAAGATCCGCGATTCTGGCAACGGTATCGCCAACACGATCCCTAATTTTTCCCGGCGTTCCCCCTTCACCGCTTGGAGAAACATACTCCGCCCTCTGCCGCCATAAGCGGGCACGCTCCATCTTGGCGTTTATCATCAAATTTAATGTCCGATACTGCTCCAGATATTCCTTCGTTGTCATTGTCGCTCCTCCTTATACATATTTTAATTTTCTTTTTTCCTGAAAGCTTGATAATCTGAAAAACTCAAAGCCCACTATGTCATTTTAACTAAACTTTTTAAGCATATTTGTCACCTCATACAAAAGTGCTTAAAAGTTATTGACAAAAGTTAACGAAACATATACAATATAATTAATATTTAAAAATCTTATAGAACAGTTATTGTTTCATTAACTTTACAAGTTAATTATAATTCATAATTTGTGAATTGTCAAGAGGGTATGTTATTGTTTTGTGAATTTTGTAACCTTAAACAAATGAAAGGGGTTTAATATGGGCAAATCGAACAAATTGGATAAATCAGACAACGCGAACACCATCACAAAAATAGTGGACCTGCTTAAGGAGCAAAATCGCCAGCAAAAAGACCTTACAGATTATTTGGGAATAAAAAGAAGCGTTTTTTCAGCCTGGAAAAGCGGAACAAGCGCTTCTTATAAAAAATATCTCCCCGAAATAGCGAGCTTTCTCTCCGTTTCTACTGATTACCTTGTCGGAAAATCGGAATACAGAAATATCAGTATGATTAGCAAAAGCATCTTGAACACTATAAGCTCTGCTGACAAAGGAGCATTAAATAATATTGAGCAGGTTCAATCCGAAAAGCTTCCGAACGAAATATATGATGAGTGCTCCAACATTGCTGGGGCAATAGACAGCGGCTCCATCTACCGCATACCTGTTTTTGAAAGCGTTTCCGCAGGCTTCGGTGCTTTTGCCAGCGACGAAATATTGGACTATATCCCGGTTGTCATCAAAAACCCTTATGATGTAGAGGATACGCTGGCAATAAAGGTAAAGGGCGACAGCATGTACCCCAAGATTGAGGACGGAGATATTATTATAGTACGCAAGCAAACCAGTGTTGACAGCGGAAGCATAGCGGTCCTTCTGCTGGACGGAGAAGATGGTCTTGTAAAAAAGGTTGTCTATGGCACCGATTGGATAGAGCTGCACTCTATAAACCCCGAATATAAAACTAAGCGTTTTGAGGGAAGAGAGGTTCTGCGTCTGCGGGTAGTAGGGCTTGTGATAGGCTCTTATAAAACATTTTAACATTAAATTTCAAAACAATTAAACGAGTAATATAAGTATTTAATTTGTAATATTATTAATTTTCTGTTCTTTTCTTCCATAAAAATATTCCCCCTTGTCCCAAAAAAGACAAGGGGAAAACATATAAAATATAAGTCCGAAACATAAAAAAATGCTTCGGACTTTTTCAAACTGGCTCCCCCGACTGGACTTGAACCAGTGACACCCTGATTAACAGTCAGGTGCTACTACCGACTGAGCTACGGAGGAATATAGAAACTCAGCAAGTAAAGAACTTGCTGAGTCATATAAAGCCGGCACTGATCTATCTTCCCGGGCAGTTGCCCGCCAAGTATTTTCGACGCGAGTGAGCTTAACTACTGTG
>CAJTMU010000046.1 GCA_910577365.1 uncultured Oscillospiraceae bacterium
AAATTGCTTTTAATAGATGGAAACAGCATAATGAACCGCGCATTTTACGGCATACGTCTGCTGTCCAATAAAAAGGGCACGTTCACCAACGCCCTTACCGGCTTTATGAATATTTACATGAAGCTGCTGAAAGAGGAGCAGCCCGACCGAGTGGGTGTGGCGTTTGATCTGAAAGCGCCCACATTCAGGCATAAGATGTACGAAGGATATAAGGCTACCCGCCACGGAATGCCCGAAGAGCTTGCGCAGCAGATGCCGATAATCAAGGAGCTGCTGAAAGCCTTGGGTGTGACGCTTATTGAGAAAGAGGGCTACGAAGCGGACGATATAATAGGAACGCTGTCACGCGCGGCGGCGGAAAGCGGCGGCGAGTGCGTTATAATGACGGGGGACCGCGACAGCTTTCAGCTTGTGGGTGATAAGGTTACCGTGCGCCTTGCGGGCAACAAGGAAGATGTCCATTACACCCCCGCTAAAATAGCGGAGGTGTACGGAGTTACCCCTCGCGAAATGCTGGAGGTAAAGGCGCTTATGGGTGATCCGTCCGATAATATCCCAGGCGTTCAGGGTGTAGGCGAAAAAACCGCGCTTAGCCTTATACAGAAATACCATACTATAAATTATATTTATGAAAATATAGACGGGATTGAGGTCACCGCTTCCGTGCGGAACAAGCTGAAAAACGGCAAGGACAGCGCGGAGCTTTCGCGTAAGCTTGGCGAAATAGAGCTTCACGCTCCAGTTTCCGAAAATATGGAGGATTACAGGATAGCCGAGGGCGACAAGGCGCTCGCGGCAGGCATACTCACCGAGCTGGAAATGTTCGGTGTAATGAAAAAGCTGGAGCTGGATAAAACCGCACCCAAGTCTCCAGAAAATGTTATCTCCGCCGAAAGCGTTCCCGAGTGCGAAGCCGCTCCGAAGATAACCCCCGATATCGCCGAGTACGACGGCGAGGCACTTACAGTAATGATATCGGGTGATAATATCAAGGTTTTCCGCGGGGATACCCCCGTCTCGGAAGACCTTAAAACGGTGCTCGAAAGCTCCGAGCCAAAGCACACCGATAATGCCAAAACGCTTTATTCGCATTGTCTTAAAGAGGGAATATCCCCAAGTAACGTTACCTTTGACGCAACCTTAGCCGCCTATCTGCTCAATGTCAACAGCAGCGATTATTCGGCGGAACGGCTTTGCGCGGAATACGGGGTATCGGAAAGCACCCCCGCTGCATCGCTGAATAAGCTGAACGAAATTCTTTTCAAAAAGATATGCGAACAGGGAATGTTAAAGGTGCTGCGCGAGATAGAGCTTCCGCTTGCCGAAGTGCTCTCTTCAATGGAGATTTACGGCATCGAGCTGGACGTAAACGCGCTGCGCGCTTTTGGTGAGAGCCTGCTTCCGCAGATAGATCAGCTTGAAAAAAATATTCACCTTATGGCGGGGCACGAGTTTAACATCGGCAGCCCCAAGCAGCTGGGAACAGTGCTTTTCGAGGAGCTTGGGCTTCCCGCGGGAAAGAAGCGCAAAACGGGCTACGCCACCGATGCGGAAACTTTGGAGGGTTTGTCGGATAAACACCCCATCGCTTCGGCGATAATGGATTACCGAAAGCTTACCAAGCTCTACAACACCTATGTAAAGGGTCTGGAGAGCTGTGTTTCCCCCGATGGCAGAATGCACACCACCTTCAAGCAGACCGAAACGCGCACGGGCAGGATATCCTCCGCCGAGCCGAATATACAGAATATCCCTGTTCGCACCGAGCTTGGACGGAGCTTCCGCAGCTTTTTCAAAGCGGGAGATGGCATGCTGCTTGTGGACGCGGATTACTCTCAGATAGAGCTGAGAGTGCTTGCTTCTCTTGCCGAGGATAAGGTAATGATAGACACCTTTAAGGAGAACCGCGACATTCACACCGAAACCGCCTCCAAGGTGTTTGGAATGCCCCCAGAATGGGTGGATAACGATATGCGCCGCAGGGCAAAGGCGGTAAATTTCGGCATAGTCTACGGCATCGGAGCGTTTTCTTTGGCAAAGGATATCGGCGCGAGCCTGTCAGAGGCGAAGAAATATATTGATGATTACCTGAATCATTTTTCAGGCGTAAAGAATTATATGGATACCGTTACCAGAAGCGCGGAAAAAGACGGCTGCGCAGTAACGCTGTTCGGCAGACGCCGCTTTATCCCTGAAATACTGGCAGCCAATAAAACCGTAAAGGCGCTTGGAAAGCGAATCGCGATGAACACGCCAATACAGGGAACAGCCGCGGATATTATCAAACTTGCGATGGTGCGGGTCTATCGTCGTTTGAAATCGGAGCTTCCCGAAGCGCGCCTTATATTGCAGGTGCACGATGAGCTTATAGTGGAGGTTCCCGAAAGCCTTGCGGAAAAAGCATGCTCGCTGCTTAAAGAGGAAATGGAGGGCGCGGTATCTCTTGCCGTTCCGCTGATAGCCGAAGCGAAATCGGGCAAAACATGGCTTGACGCGCATTGATATACAGTTGATGAGGTCATCGGCGTTTATTAGTGAATTTAAGGAATCGCTGATTAAAATGAAGAGCAGCACGATTAACCAAATGAGTGATTAAGTGGAGCAAATATGTTTTGACCGGCGTTTCCTTAGATATTTGACTTAAGCCATAGCTAATTGCCATTGGGGGAATTATGGAAGATTTTTGTAAAAAGCTTTGCGAGCTGGAGCGGGTCTGTTTTGAAGATTGCTGGACGATGCAAATGCTTGAGGAGCAGCTGAAAAATCCGCTGACGGAAGTCGCAGTTAAGTATAGCGGGGAGGCTCTCGCCGGCTATGCCATAGGCAGGGTAGCCGCCGACGAGGGGGAGCTTTTTAAAATAGCGGTGCATCCCGAATATCGCCGCCGTCATATCGCGGAAACGCTGCTGACCGAGTTGCACGAAAAAATGCGCCTGCGCGGAGCGGCAAAATGCTTCCTTGAGGTGAGAAGCCGCAATACTTCCGCCATAGCGCTGTACGAAAAGCAGGGCTATAAAAGAATAGCCCTGCGCAAAAACTATTATAATGATGATGACGCAGTTATTTATGAGCTGAATATGGAAAATAAGAGGTAGTCGCTTGCTTCCTTTTGTGTTACATATTACTGCATACGTTAATCTAACAAAACGATTCAAATAATACTGTTGTAACGTAATAAATTGTATTATAAAAGCTCCGCGCCCCATATGGGGTGCGGAGCTTTACGTTGAAAGAAGACAGATTTTATCAGAAGTCGATATCATTAACCGCCGAGTTAGCGAGCTGAAGCTCCTTTTTGGGAATCCTCTTCAGCGGCGAGTAGATAAACTTTTTGCATGAATCATAACTCTTCACATCTCCGAATTTCGAGCATTTTATTTTATCGCCCTCGCCGGCGGTAGCCATCTCACAGTACTTGCAGGAAGGCTTGATATTGTTGCCGAACAGTTTTTTCTTTGCCATAGCATTTTCCTCCAATTGTTGTTATCTCACTGTCAGACAGTGTGATATGATTTACAGCATTCCTTAATATATATTATATCACAACACGGCGAAAAAGTCCACAAATAAAATATCACGAAATAACGCCGCGATTTTGTGTATTATGACGAAAGAAGCTTAACAAAGGCTTATCGAAAGTCCGTTCAATCAATGGAATAATTTTAATGTTAACTTCAGTGCGTCTCTTAAAAGCGAAGTCAAAAATATGTGAAAAAAAGTTTCGCCCACTGTTTAAAATTGTTATTTTCACCAATAATGAGGTTGAGAAAATACTGGTAGGGGCATAACGTCCGAATAGAAATTTTCGTCAACTTTTAGGCGGTGAGCAAAGGCGCAGAAAGCTCTTCGTAAAGTGACCGTCCACGCATAAATTTTCCGCAATCCACCGAGCCGTATGCACGGAGCGAAGCGCAGTGCCAACGGCTCGGAGGGATAGCAGAGACTTGCAAAGCAAGTCTCTGCGGTGCGAAAAATTCTTTTAGATAAGGAGAAGAAAATGAAGAAAACGGATATAATTTTGCTGGTGGGAATTGTGCTGGCGGTAATGCTTGGTGGATTCAGGGATTTTGCGATGAGGGCGGAGGAGGTGCAGAGCGAGGTACTCCGCCTGCACATACCCGCCAATTCCGACAGTAATGAGGATCAGAGGATAAAGCTGGAGCTGAGGGATCATCTGTTGGAGAGTTACGGAGCGGAGCTTTCGGACAGTGTGAGCTTAAGCGAAGCGGAGCATAGGGTAGAGGAGCTTCTGCCCGAGATAGAGGAGGACTGCCGCGTTTTTTTAAAGGAGCGCGGAGTCGATTACGGAGCACGGGCAGAGCTTGCGGATATGTACTTCACAACGAGGGAGTACGGCGAGGTTACGCTCCCTGCGGGAACATATAAAGCGCTGCGTGTAACTCTGGGCAGCGGCGAGGGGCACAACTGGTGGTGCGTAATGTTCCCGCCGCTGTGCCTGCCTGCTGTGACCGACAGCGAAGAAAGCGCCGAGAGCTGTGAAAGCTGTGAGGTAATGGAAAGCATGAAAAACGGAGACGGCGCGGAAATTCTTTCGGATTTCCGAACGGACCGTCCCCAAAAGGTCAAGGTTAAATTCGCGCTGTATGAAATGTTGAAAGAGCTGTTGGATTAAAGCCGCCGAAGCATTAGTCAAACTCGCTCGGTTTTTCGGCGGTAGCATCGATATACTCCATAAGTCCGCCGTAAATTGAAAAGGCAACCTGCTGCTGATACTCCCATGTAGACAGCCGTGCCTCTTCGTCGGGATTGGATAAGAAGCCGCATTCGATCATAAGAGATGGATTTGGGTTTGATTTGAGCAGGAAAAGCTCATCACCCGAAAGCTTGATTTCGCGGTCATTGCCCGGCTGAAGTTCGGCAAATTTATTCTGCATAATCTGTGCAAGAGTGCGGTTGTTGGGATTATTATTGTTGTAGAACATCTGCCCGCCGAAGTATTTCGGGTCGGTGTAGTTGTTCTGATGGATACACAGGAAAATACTGTCTGGATAGCTTTGTACGATTTCAAGGCGATTGTCCATATCGGAAAGCTTCTGGTTGCGGATACCCTCCACTCCCGCATCATATATGGAGATATCCTCGCTTCTTGTAAGAACCACATCGAAGCCCGAAAGCTCCAGCATATCACGCAGTATTCTGACGATGGAAAGATTGACGTCCTTTTCAAGCGTGCCGTTTCCGCCCACAGCGCCTGAGTCTAGACCGCCGTGACCGGGATCCAGCACGATAATGGGGCGTTCCACGGCTTCCGCAGCGGTAGGCAGAGCGCGTTCGGTGATTCTCGCGCATACAGCCAGCAGCACGAAACAGCCTATCATGGAAAGCGTAAGCTTAAGGGATTTTTTGTTGATCTTCATATATTACCTCCGTGAATTTACTCTTTGTCCAATTCTATGCGTCACGGAAAATAAATATGCTATCACCGATAATTTCCGCAATCCGAAATCCCCCGACTTTTAATCGGGGGATTGATCATATATTCTCCAGCGACTTTTCCAAAAACGCCTTTGTAACGGGGCTTTTCGGATTCCCGAAAACCTCGTCGGGCGTTCCGTATTCCTCGATTATCCCGTCCGCCATAAAAATGACCTTGTCCGCCACGCCGCGCGCAAAATTCATCTCATGGGTCACGACGATCATGGTGCGGTCAGAGCTTTTAAGCTCTCTTATAACTCGCAGCACCTCTCCCGTAAGCTCGGGGTCGAGAGCGGATGTAGGTTCGTCGAAGCAGAGTATATCGGGATCGAGTGCCAGCGCCCGCGCAATAGCCACACGCTGCTGCTGTCCGCCTGAAAGCTCGCAGGGGTAGCTGTATGTTTTCGCGGCAAGCCCTACCGTATCCAGCAGCCTGCGCGAATTCTCGTCAATATCGTTGCGTATCTTTTTTTTCTCCGCTTTCGGCAGCTTTTTGCCCCTTATCCGCCGCAGCTCTGGGGCGAGCGATATGTTCCTGAGAACGTTGTATTGCGGAAACAGGTTAAACGATTGAAACACCAGCCCAAAATGAAGCCTTTTTTCGCGCTTGGCGCTGTCGGAGTATGGCGCTTCCTCACAGTCGAACATCACGTCGCCGTTCACCAAGATGCTCCCCCTGTCGGGAGTTTCGAGAAAATTCAGACAACGCAGCAAGGTGGTCTTGCCGCTGCCCGACGATCCGATGATAGCCAGCACCTCGCCCTTTTCCATCGAAAAGTCTATTCCCTTAAGCACCTCAGTCCTGCCAAAGGATTTTTCTATGCCCTTTACTTCTAAGAAAGCCATTTGACCTTATCCCTCCGACTTGTGGAATTGCTGATTAAATCACAGCGTAACACGTTCAGCATCGTGAGTTCACTCATATGCTGTAATAATTCATTTTCTTCTCCGCCAGATTAAGCAGGAAGGTAAGCAAAGCTGAGAAAAGCAGATAGAACGCTCCGATATAAAACAGCGGCCAGATGAGTCCCTTAAGGGTAACTATCCTTTCCGCGGCTTTCACCAGTTCCGTGACCGCGATAACCCTCGCGAGTGAGGTATCCTTTACCAGAGTGATTATTTCGTTGCCCATAGGCGGAACGATGCGCTTTATCACCTGAAACAGCACTACCTTGAAGAAGATCTGCTTTTTGGTCATACCAAGAACCTGCCCCGCCTCATATTGCCCCTTGGGAATGCTCTCGATACCTCCGCGGTATATTTCCGAAAAATAGCATGAGTAGTTGATGATAAAGGCGATTATTACCGCGGTCATTCTCGGCAGCTTTATTTCCAGCCCGAGCAGCCCCGGACCGTAGAAAATCAGAATTATCTGAAGCATAAGAGGAGTCCCGCGGATTATCCATACAAATGTCTTGACCAGCCACTTTATCGGCGGTATTTTCGACATCGAGCCGAATGTCATAATAAGCCCGAGTGGCAGTGAAGCCACAAGGGTTATTCCGAAAATCATAAGTGTAACGCCGAAACCGTCTGCCAGTTGTTTGGTAACTTCCCAAAAGCTCATATAAATACCCTTATCAGATACGGAAAATCGGAGCGCCCCGCAGTGATATCACCCAAACGAAAGCGCGCCGAAGTCATCCGTTGATTTTAACGTTTTATTTTTAAGTCAGTTAATTCAGCACCGCGCAGTTACCGCCCCTCGGGCTTTGCCGACCATTTGCCCGCATTGCCTCACAAATTTCTCAAAAAGGCAAAAGCCCTCTTCAGATTTGTGCAGTCGAAAAATCAGCCCATGCAGTTAAACGGTAACAATCATGCGGCAACGCTTTTTAAAGAGCGTAAATATCGTCAACGCCGTACTTTTTGGCGATATCAAGCAGAGTGCCGTCCTGTGCCAGCTCATCGATAGCGTTGTTTATCTTCGCAAGAGTTTCGGTATCCTCAAGACGAACGCCCACCGCATATTGCTCAGAAGCAAGCTCAACGCTGTCAAGTATCTGCATATCGGCATAATCCGTACCCTCGCCGATGGAAGCCTTAGCCAGTGTGTAGTCAAGAATGCCGAGGTCGGCAGTACCCGCCTTTACCTCCAGCAGGGCGTCCTTCTGTGCCGAGCAGCCGATAAGCTCACAGCCCGCCAGCGTTTCGTCCGCCTTTGCGGCGTCCTCGCCCGCCGAACCGCTCTCAAAAGCTATGGAAGTACCCGCCATTGAAGCGGTGTCGGTGTACTTGTCCGCGTTTTCAGTCTTTACAATAATTACCTGCTTGTTGTTAAGGTATGTCTTGGAGAACGCCATGTTCTCCTTTCTGTCCTCGGTAACCGTAAGACCGTTCCATATAAGGTCGATAGCCTTGGATTGAAGCTCGACCTCCTTCTTTTCCCATTCGATTTCCTGGAACACGGGAGTTACGCCCAGCTTCTCGCATACAGCCTTTGTAAATTCCGTTTCAAAACCCACAAGCTCACCGTTCTCATCAAAATAGTTCATCGGTTCATAATATGTAATGCCGACAACCACCTCGCCCTTATTGCTGATATAGTCCCAATCGGAATTTCCCGCCGCAGAGCTGCTGGAATTTTCCGAATCCGTGGAGCTGTCGGAATTTTCCGAGCCTGTGCCGCTGTTGTCGGCATTTGAGCTGTTGCTGCCGTTCAAGCTGTTCTCATCGGAGCTGCATCCGCCAAGACCCATGCAACCCATGCACATAACCGCGCCCATAAGCAGGGCAAAAATTTTCTTTTTCATTGTTAATTTTCCTTTCGGTGTCCATTTTATCTATTTAACAGGATAAAGCGATTTGCTTTGTCCATTTGATATTTTAGCATACTACGGTCTATTTGTCAACATATTGTGAATAATTTTAATATTTTACCAAATTTTATTAATTTAATAAGATATTTTAGTGTTAATTGTAAGAATATGCGGGTATAAAGGTTACTCCGTCAGACACATACCGGATATTCTTCGACATTTGCCGACAAAAAACACGGATTTTTAGAAAAAATATTTTTCCTATTGATATTATTGCCAAAATGTGCTAATATAACTGTATACATTTAAGCATTCAAGCGTTCAGGCATTTGTTTATTTATACGCCTAAGTGTTTAAATGTTTGCGTTTTTTCCATCAACTCAGATAGTTAAGTGCGCGTCACGTTTTGTTTGATTAATTCATATGCTTTAAGCGGAAAACCCGACAAAATTCGATGATATAATATGTGAAAACCACCTTTAAACCGCATCGCTGACACATTTGCCTGTCCGATTAATATTTTGCGAATTAATGGTGAACAAGCTTAGAACGGCGCAGCTATCGCATTTGTAGGATACAGCAAAAGAAAAATACCCGAAAAAGGAATGAAAAAAAGTTAGTCAGCCCGCACGGTTGACGCAATTGTTAAAAGCCTTGCGCCCCATTTTTTGCTGCACCGCCCAAAAAGCATTGATAAACCCGTACAGTTGAGCGATTTTCGTGGAATTTCAATGAGCTTTTACTTTTCAAAGCTCCCCCAAAAACGGTCAGAAGCTTAAAAAATCAACCAAACGCTTGCGCAAGCCGCAGCCAATACCATACATGCCCCAATACCCGAAAAGGTTGACCCCAAATGAGTGATGCCGCTAAAAAGCCGACATCGTAAATGTGTATACCGGCTTTTGCCCCCCGTGAAGTCATTTTGTGAAATTTTTAGCTTGACAAGAGGCACTGCGTTTGGTATAATGGTATAATAAGGTATAAAACAGTATGCTAAAGCATTGGAGTGATATTATGCGCAGATTGAGAGCGGCGGCGCTTGCCGCAATTCTGTTGGGTTACGCGGGAGTTTACGCTGCGGTACTGAGCGATCCCGCGGAAAATCTCACTGCCGCGTACATTTTCGGCGGAATAGGCGTGTGCGGCTGCGCTTTAATGTTTGTAAGCGGAGTTATCGCGCTGGCGGGAATTGTCAAAAAGAAGCTTGCCGCGCGGAACAGGTGATAAAAATCGCGGGGAGTTCGGGCTGGGGTAAGGCGCCCTTTGAAGCTTTACGCGGCGAGTGGTGGGGCAAAGCCCCGACACCCCGCCAAAAGGATAAGTCCTTTTGGAAACCCGTTTCCGCGCAAAGCACGGAAGATTCAAACCGTTCAGAGCAATCGAATGCAGCGCAATAATCAAGCGTTCAAAGGCGCTGAAAGCAGATACAAAACGCCCACGCATGAATTTTCCGCAAGCTGGTGGGAAAGCGTAGTGAAACGGAGCTTTACCGCCGAGGCTAACGGAGTTTTACGCTTTGCGTAAAACGGAGTGGTGCGGAAAATTTTTTAAAATAAGGAGAAAATTATGGCTCGTATGACAGTCGCGAAAGCAATGACGGAGTGCCTAAAGGCGGAGGGAATAACCACCGTTTTCGGCTATCCCGGCGCGGCGATTTGCCCGTTTTATGATGAATTGAACAATACGGAAATACGGCACGTTCTGGTGCGCCACGAGGTGAACGGCGGACATGCCGCCAGCGGCTACGCGCGCATAACCGGAAAACCCGCGGTGGCGATAGCCACGTCGGGACCGGGCGCGCTCAATCTCATAACGGCGATAGCCACCGCGTATATGGATTCCGTGCCGATGGTGGTCATCACGGGTCAGGTCAATTCCGACCAACTGGGGCGCGACGTGTTTCAGGAAGCGGATATAACGGGTTCGGCAGAGCCGTTTGTAAAGCACAGTTATCTTCTGAAGCGCCCCGAGGACACCGCCGAGATATTCAAAAGGGCGTTTTATATCGCAGGCACGGGACGGCGCGGTCCGGTGCTGATAGATATACCCGTTGACGTGCAGACGGCGGAAATAGATTTCGAGTATCCCGAGTCGGTGGATATCCGCTCCTACCGCCCCAGCACAATGGGCAACGGTTTGTCGGTGAAGAGGGCGGTAAACGCCATTCTCGCGGCGGAAAAGCCGCTTATACTTGCGGGCGGAGGTCTGTTCACGGGCGGCGCGGTCGGGCTTATGCGAGAGCTTGCCGAGCGCACGGATATCCCCGTGGTGTCCACCATGATGGGATTGGGTGCTGTTTCAACCGACAGCCCGCTGTATTACGGAATGATAGGAATGCACGGCTGCAAGTCGGCGAATATGGCGATAAACACCTGCGATACGCTGATATTGCTTGGCGCGAGAGTGGGCGACCGTTCCATCGCCGAAATGAAGAAGCGCGAAAATCTTCAGGTAGTCCATATAGATATAGACCCTGCGGAAATAGGCAAGAATATCGGCGTAAACGTGCCGATAG
The DNA here is from genome assembly GCA_910577365.1 of uncultured Oscillospiraceae bacterium. Classification (GTDB taxonomy): domain Bacteria; phylum Bacillota; class Clostridia; order Oscillospirales; family Ruminococcaceae; genus CAG-115. The sequence continues at coordinate 10,711 of CAJTMU010000046.1, forward strand.
TTGGTGATCTGACGTTGGTTCTCGGTCAGCTTCTCGACCAGCTTACGGACAAGCTCGATCATTCGGAGTGGCGCAGAAAGCTGGATGAATACCGTGTTGAAAAGCCCGTTAAAGCGGCGGCAGAGGGCTTTGTAAATCCCAAGCTGTTTATCAAAACGCTGGACAAGTACCTGCCGACCCATTCCGTTGTAGTCGCGGACGTAGGTTCAAATCAGATGTGGACTGCGGCGAATATCACAATTAACGACGGGCGCTTTCTCACATCGGGCGGTATGGGAACTATGGGCTATGCCATTCCCGCGGCGCTCGGTGCAAAAGCTGCCGATCCCTCCGCGGAAGTAGTTGCGGTATGCGGCGACGGCTCTTTCCAGATGCAGATGATGGAGCTTGCCACGGCTCTGCAGCATGATATCGCCATAAAGGTGATAGTTATGCGCAACAATTACCTCGGCATGGTGCGCGAGCTTCAGGAAAAGGCTTACGGCAGCAGGCGCGTTGCGGTATCGCTTGACGGAAGCCCGAGCTATACCAAAATAGCCGAGGCTTATGGCATTGAAACGGTGCTGTGCGACAGCGAAGACATGATAGACGGCGCGATAGAGCGCATGATATCCTCGGACAAGCCGTTCCTGATAGAGGTGGCGGTAGAGGAATTTGAAAAGACGATACTGTAACGGGGGAGGTTCGCATGAAACATACAATTTCCGTACTGGTGGAAAATCACGCGGGCGTTCTCGCGAGAGTAGCGGGGCTTTTTGCGCGCCGCGGATTTAATATAGACAGTCTGGCGGTGGGCGTTACCGACGATGAGAATGTGTCAAGAATGACGATAGTCGCGGACGGCAGCGCTTATACGCTCGAGCAGATAGAAAAGCAGCTCAACAAGCTGATAGACGTGATAAAGGTAAAGACGCTCTCGCAGGAGAGCATGGTGTCGCGCGAGCTTGTGCTGATTAAGGTGAGCTGCACGCCCAAGCAGCGCCCCGAGATAATCAGCATAGTGGAGCTTTCGCACGGCAAGATATCGGATATCTGCGCAAATTCGATAACGATAGAGATTTCCGACAGCCAGCAGCAGCTCAACAATTTTGAGGAGCTGCTCCGCCCCTACGGCATCAAGGAGATAGTACGCACAGGCACTATCGCGATGCAGAAAGGCGAAGCGACCGTGAGAATATGACCGCCGCTCGATAACCGCAAATATCTCAAAATATTACAGCCAAGAGCCACGCCAAAATCAAGCAGCAAAGGCGCTGAAAGCTGCCGTAAAGTGAACGCCCACGCATGAATTTCCCGAAATCAGCTGTGGAAGCGCACCGGAGCAGAGCTTTCACAGCTGGATAGTGCAGACCTGCAAAGCAAGTCTGCACGGTTCGGGAAATTCTTTTAAATCATTTATCTCTCGTCAACATGGCTTAACTTAAAAGCATAATCGCCCAAACAGCTAACGCAAAGGGCGCTGAATATACCTATCCTCGCTTATAGTAAGCGTCGAAATAAAACATATTTCTGAAAGGAGAAATATAAAAATGGCAAAGATGTATCATTCGGAAGACTGCAATCTGTCGCTGCTGGAGGGCAAAACGGTTGCGATAATCGGCTACGGAAGTCAGGGACACGCGCACGCGCAGAACCTCAAGGACAGCGGTGTTAAGGTTGTAGTCGGACTTTACGAAGGCTCCAAGAGCTGGAAGAAAGCGGAGGAAGACGGCTTTGAGGTGCTCACCGCTTTTGACGCGGCTAAGAAAGCCGATATGATAATGATCCTCATCAACGACGAGAAGCAGGCTGATCTGTACAAGGAGAGCATTCTCCCGAACCTGTCCGCGGGCAAAACGCTGATGTTTGCTCACGGCTTCAATATCCACTTCGGGCTTATTGTTCCCCCCGCAGATGTTGACGTTATTATGGTAGCTCCCAAGGGACCGGGTCATACCGTCCGCTCGGAGTACACAGTCGGCAGAGGTGTTCCTTGCTTGGTTGCGGTTCATCAGGACGCTACGGGCAGAGCGCTCGACATGGGTCTTGCTTACGCGGCGGGTATCGGCGGCGCGAGAGCGGGCGTTCTCATGACCACATTCAAGATGGAGACTGAGACTGACCTGTTCGGCGAGCAGGCAGTACTCTGCGGCGGCGTTACCGCTCTGATGAAGGCGGGCTTCGAGACGCTGGTAGAGGCGGGTTACGACCCCCAGAACGCTTATTTCGAGTGCATTCACGAGATGAAGCTTATCGTTGACCTCATCTTCAAGGGCGGCTTCAGCATGATGAGATACTCCATCTCCGATACTGCTGAGTTCGGCGATTACGAAACAGGCAAGCGCCTTATCACCGACGAGACCAAGAAAGAGATGAAGAAAGTGCTCACTGAAATTCAGGACGGCACATTCGCTTCCAAGTGGATAAACGAGAACAAGACCGGCAGACTGCACTTCAACGCGTGCCGCCGCATAGAAGCGGAGCACGAGCTTGAAAAGGTCGGCGCGGAGATTCGCAAGCTGTACGACTGGAACAAGTAATTGACGCTTTTATTTGATGTTATCCCCCGCTTCGGCGGGGGATTTTATCATGTGTCATTATTTACAAATCAAAGATTATTATTTTATCAAGTTTACCAATTGACACTGATATGTTTATTGAGTATAATATAATATGAAAGGCAAATGGAAATCTTTGCCTAAATACAACATCTTATCACTATAAATAAGTAGATTAAATTATAAAGAAGTTTTTATCCATGTGTGTGGCATTAGCTGCTGTTCTCACGATGAGTCTTACATCAGTGGCGCAAGAGGTCGAAGATGATTTATCGGACGAGAATGTGGTTTTAAGTGTGGATGACTTCGCCGACTTGGCGGAAGATTACGGATTTATTGTGGTAAGAGAAAGTGATAATTTCCCTGTACCATATGTGGCCAAAAATGTCACTTTAACATTTACTGATAATAAATATCAAGAGGTCGGCGGTGATTTCCCTTTACTTAATGAGGAAGTTAGGGTTAAGATAATATCTTTATCATCTAATATTGATTCTGTAAATGTCCGCTTTAAATTAAAAAAAGGTATGAATTGGAAATATACGTATGAACTAAAGGCTGGTGATTGGTCAAATATTTTTGAAGTTAACTCTGGCGGTACATATACGGTTGAAGTACAGCCCAATAGTGAAACACCACTTTCTTCATCTAACGAAGGTACTGTAAAAGTATATTGGTCAGATAAGGAAGATTGGTAATATTTTTATTACTTTACTGTTATGAAGATGAGCAAAATGCATATCTTGCAAAGCACAAGCGCTCCATATAGATGGTAGTATATAAATGACGCTATATATTGCGGAAATGCATATAATAAATTGAGTTTTACACATCGTTATACTGTTATAATGAGGAGATTTCTATGAGCAAGGGTTTAAAACAATTTTTGACTATTGTTATCACATTTATTGCAACGTTGGTTTTGGCATATTTGGCGTGGTGGGGATATATGGTGTGGTTTGATTATGGCTGCGATGCGCTGAGGGGCAATGAAATATTTCTCGGTGACGGCACATACAGCATAATGGACACGCTGAGCAATTCTGATATTGCCGCAGCAGACAGGATCTTGTCCGAAGCGGGCATACCCTACAAACTGGGAGAGCGAGACGCGATAGTGCTTGTTAGGGGTATTGATGAGGAAAAAGCAATCCACGCACTCGTTGACAGCGGCTATGATTTCGAGTGCGAGATAAACGATCATATATTGAAATCGAAACCGCTTTAGTGTATAAGGCTTCCCCCCGCTTCGGCGGGGGATTTTTCAGGCTTTTTTCAGAATCCGAACAACTGCCGTTCGTAGGTTTCAAAGGCGTACTCCATGGCGTCAAGGCTGTCGATATTAGTGCTGCCGTCGTCAAGGCGTACATCCTTATGTATATCGCGTTCGTCCCATACGGCGGTTTCAAGCGCTTCTATCAGGTGCGGGCAATCCTCGCTCACCCACAGTCTGCCCGAAGATATCAGGCGGTTGAGCATATTTATCCGCGTGTTTATCGGCTTTTTGCGGGCGTTTTTTACCTCAATCCTTACCGATTGGCGGAAGCTTTTTACAAGAAGCTGCTCAGCACTGTCACAATAGGCTTCGCTGAGCGCGGGGAAACGCTCCTTTTCACGTGAGATATATTCCGAAAAGGCGGAGATAAGGTTTTCGGCGGAACGGTTTTTCTTATCGTAATATTCCGAAAGAACGTACACGTTTTTATAGCCCGCGTCAAACCCTACGTGCACAAAGGCGCTGGCGCTGCCGTTTCCTCCGTAATCCACTCCCACAGCCGAGTGAATAAGCTTGTTTTCCGAGAGCTTTTCTGATATTTCCTTTGAGGAGACAACGTTCTTTTTGGAGAATCCTTCGTAAACTCTGCCCTCGGCGGCTACCCATTTTCCGAGAATGAAGCGGTCGTAGAACACGCCGCAAAATTCGGATTTTAATGTTCTAACATATTCTTCGGGCAGGAAAATATTATCGTCCAGCGTGAAGCTTATGGACATCAGGTCAATTTTCGGGTTATCAAGGTAATCCCGCTTTACCCAATGCGAGGGATTGTCGGGATTGGTGGTGGCTATAAGCTTCGCGCCGCGCTCGGACAACCTGGAGAGCAGCATTACAAAAAAGCTTTCATCAAAGAGCGTTAGCTCGTCGCAATACGCGCCGTGCAGCGTCATGCCGCGTATTTTTCCCTCCGCGCTCGCGTTCGCGGCACCTTCCAGATAAATGCGCCTGCCGAAAAGGCGGGCTTCCTTTTTGGTCGTGTTGTAGGTGAAGCGATTGCCGAAGATTTCTGTCATAGGCTCAAGGACGTTTCGCTTAAGAGTGTTCATTGTCTTTCCCGCCATTAGATAAGCGCTTTCTTTGGGAGAACGCGCCACCCATAATCCCCATATAACCATGGAAATATAGGTCTTGCCGCTTCTCACACTTCCTTCAAATATATTAAGGCGCTTCAGCTCTCCGTTTTTCAGGAGCTTCAGCGCTTGCTTCTGCTTGGGTGAAAATCTCATTATTTTACTCCTATTTCAATTTGAATTTTTCGCACCGCTTCGTTTTACGCAAAGCGTAAAACTCCGTTAGCCTTGGCGGTAAAGCTCCGCCCGCTATGCGGGCTGCGCTTCACCACCGGCTTGCGAAAAATTCATGCGCGGGCGAACACTTTACGGCGGCTTTCAGCGCCTTTGATACACATTTTTTGAGCGGCACTTGGCTGTAATGCTTTTAAGTTTTGATAATTTATAGCCGATTATTCAAGATGATTTTTCGCACCGCTTCGTTTTACGCAAAGCGTAAAACTCCGT
>CAJTMU010000047.1:0-7001 GCA_910577365.1 uncultured Oscillospiraceae bacterium
ATGTGCAAGGCGGGAAAGCTATAAGCATATCCCATTTATCCTTTATTTCATGGTTTGCGCCCGTATCCTTTGAAAACGTGACCTAAAACGATACACACAATAAGGAAAACCAGAGCAACAACCGCAAAAATCTGAAGCAGCGTAACCACTTAAATCACCTCGCCCGTATCCGGATCAGCAAGTGTGAAATCCGTTAAATAATCATTCCTGCCAAATACCGGTAATATCAGTTTCCCAGGAAGCGCGGATAGTTCGTAGTTATGCGAGCGGATAGCAAAATTGAAATCGTCCGCTTTCATCTTAAGATTTTCCGTATTTTCGCCGCATACTACATACTTGCCGTTCTCCGAAGAATAGCAGAGGAAAACACGGTTATCAAAATTTGAACCCTCATAATTCCCCTTGCTCTCCTTAACATTAATGATCTGATATTTCGTAGCCATTTTTACCTTCTTTCCGTGACCGCAGCCACTATTTTATTTACCCCATCAAGGTTGGCAGCGGTTTTGTTTTTTCTCGCAACCGCTGAACGAGATCTATATGTACCCCGCCCACTGTTCAGCCATAGCACGAGCTAAACCTTGAAAAGTCTTTGACCTGTTTTTCGGATTACTGCCGGCAGCTCCTTTATTGCCGGTCGTACTGGACGGACACCAGGTCGAGACCCATGGAACGATTTCCGTTGCCATCAGAATGGGAAGCCCGCGCAGCCATAAGCGGGTTGTCTTTTCGTACTCATGACCGAACATCCACGGGTGAACTTCCTGAGAAAATGGCGGCATTTCATAGATACGGCTGGATATGGGGTTTTCAATGGCAATTTTAGAACAATCGGCATTATAAAGCGACATGAAAAACGCCTTTGCTTCAAGTCCTTTTTTATAACGTTCCTTATTAAGAATACCGTCAGGAAATAAAGAAGCATTGCCCGCATTTGAAAGATATGTGCAAGGCGGGAAAGCTATAAGCATATCCCATTTATCCTTTATTTCATGGTTTGCGCCGTCCATAGTCTGAAAGCTGCACCGACCGTTTATAAGCGGCAGCACATCACCAAGTATATGCCATTCAGGGTGACCCCCTGACGGCTCTTGTATATCCGCGCTGTATGCTTCATGACCAAGCTTGCGCAACTCAATGCACACCGTCTGGCTTTCCTCGCAGGCTGCAAGTATTTTCATATTAAATGTACCCGTATTCATCTATGAATTTTACAAGATCGCGCAAAAAGTCCGTTTCGTAGCTGTCCAATAGTTCTTTATCAAGCTCCTCGGTTATGTACTCGATCAGCTTTGCTCGTTCGTTTTCCTCGTATGTCATAATGTTTACCTACTTTCTGTGACCGCAGCCACTATTTTATTTACCCCCTCAGGGTTGGCGACGGTTTTGTTTTTTATCGCAACCGCTAAACGAAATATATCTTTTCTCCCCTTCCCTGTTTCAATTGTTTTACGTGAAACACATATATGTGTTAAAATAGGGTATAACACATTTATGTGTTATTACAAAGTATAGCACATAGATGTGTTATTGTCAACACATCTATGTGTTAAAATGTTATAATCTACATAATGCACAATATGGAGAAAGGAATTTTATGAAAAATAACAAGGTAAACACACTATATCAACGGATAACCGATTTAAGAGAAGATAAGGATATGACACAAGCAGAAGTTGCACAACACCTAAATTTGCATCTAACACAATATAGAAGATATGAAAAGGCAGAAACACCAGTCACAGCAGATTTTATTAAAAACATATCAAAACTGTATAATGTAAGCGCAGATTATGTTTTAGGGCTAACAAATAACAAACAGAAATTTTGGTGATCTACTTGAAATTTTTAATTGTTTATGTTAAAATGTATGTACAAGACAAGGGAGGTGAAAACCATGACCGAAAAAGAAAGACAAGACACAAAAATGGCAACCCTTTACGAGCTGCGACTTATTTTTACTAATGGCGAAAAAAAAGACTACACGACCGAAGAGATAGTAGAGCTTCTTGATAAGCTCGCGATGGCAAAGGAACAGGAAAGCTAATAATCTTTACAAGCTCCGTAAGGGGCTTGTTTTTTTACAGCTTATTGCCAACAACAAGAGAAAATTTTGGTAAAATTTGGCTTTTCATGCCCTGTAAATAAAAGTCCGTATTACTAAACGGACTTTCGAACCACTGCCCCGCCGCGCGGCTGAAGCCTTGTGCGCGGCGGGGCAGCTTAAAATTTGTACAAACAGCAATAGCCCGATCATGTCGGGCGTTTTTTATGGCTGAACGTTGGAGCCGTTCGGCATCTGTTTTATATACTCACCTGCTCATCAGGTGGAATTAAATTCAATTTATGACATTTTGTGCAACGCGATCTATGATAATAAAAATTTTACGAAATTAGAAGGAGTGTTTTTCCCAAAATCCATTTTTTCTTTCTTTTTCCTTTGTGCGTATTATATCACACTTTTTGAGAAATTTCAAGCTATGTAAAAGTATTGACTTTAAATATCAACTATGCTATAATAATTTAAATGAATAATATGAAACATTAACGATTAAAGCGTATTTTTAATGAAAAAAAGACTATAAGGAGATTATCACAAAAAGGAGGATAAACAGTTGAGCCGATTAGCGGTTATTGACACTGAAACCACATGGGGCGACGATGTTATGTCGATAGGAATTGCGATCGCAGATCCCGATGACTTCAGACTTATTGACAAAAGATATTACATACTTACTCCATTTAAAAATCATGGCGGTATGTATACTTGCGCGCTTTACGTCAAAGGAATCATACCGGACCTTGAGGGTTCGCGCTTAAAAGTAATAAATGATATAATATACTTTCTGGCTGAGCACGAAGTTTCTGATATTTTTGCCTATAACGCCGTGTTTGACTTCCGCCATCTTCCCGAGCTGCGATACCTAAGATGGTACGATATAATGAAACTGGCGGCGTATAGGCAATATAACCGCAAAATACCGACCGACGCGGAATGCTGCGGCACCGGCAAGCTGAAGCGCGGTTACGGCGTCGAGAGCATTTACCGTATGCTCAGCGGCGACGCGGGATATTGTGAGCTTCACAACGCGCTCACAGACGCTCTGGACGAGCTGGAAATAATGCGGCTTCTGGGTATCCGCTTGGAGAGCTATAACGCGGCGGCTGTCAGCGTATAAAGAGCGTAAGTTATTGACCGTAGTTTAAGAACATATTATTTAATACAAATTGAGCCGCCCTTTATGGGAGGCTCGTTTGGTTATTTTATGGCATAAAATCTGTATATGGGTTTTCCGTGAAATTCATTGACAGAATTATTTTATAACTCATTAAGCGAAATAAGCTACTCTTTCCAGCGGATATCCCCCAAATCGCCGTGAATTATAAACGCAGACGATTTTAAAAGAAAATCAATCGCACTCGGGATACTGCGTTCATCTTCCATAAACATATACAGAGCGCTGCCGAACGCCATAGACAACATATATTCCTCTGTGGAAGAAAAACTTGCCTTGACATCGTCCATCATTGCTGACATACAAGTGCAATAATCGGTATGTGTCAGAAAATCAACAGCGTAGGCATGACGGCAGAAACCTATTTTCTCCGACATATCCCAAGCCGCAACACCCGCTGCTGGGAGAAACTCCGCGAACACTTTTACGAAAAGCGTTACGTCATCGAACAGCCTGCGCCCGTTTTTGTTAAGCTCCGAAATGTCAAAGGCGGACTTTCCATTCAAAGAAGCTAAAACGTCCCTTGCGAAACGTGAAATATTGCAGCATCGGTTTGTCTGAAAAAATTCAATAAAGCTTCCGCGGTCCGTAACGCCAAACAGATTTCCAAACCACTCTTTAGCTTGCTCCCTCTTTTCGCCCTCATATTTTTTGAAATACTCCTTAAAGCCTAATCCATGCTCCTGACCGGGTATTTTGCGTATACCCGGAAGAAATCCCAGCTGCATGGTAAATTCCTCGTCGGAAAGCTCATATTTATCGGAATAAGGCATTTGCGCATAGCGCTTTTTTATATCCCTTGTTACCTTTTCAGACAACTCACGCAGCGTATTGATATCCTTTTCAATATTTACTCGCGCGTCTTCAATCTCCTTATCCAGCTCAAACCCCAGCGAATCGTTGGGGTCCGCCTCCAGACCATCCTCAAAGCAATGTATTGCCATAAGGTGCTTGCGGTTCACATAGAGAATATATCCCCTCATATAGTGCCAGTGTGATATATCAACGGGGTTATCACAGCGGGGATAAATCGCGTCAAGCTCTTCGGAAGCCTTGCCGAACTGTTTAAGATTGTTGTATGCACTGATAAGCCTGAACCACAGCTTGTTGCTCCAATGTTCCCGCGGTATATCCATTACCGCGGCTGCTATTTTATCGTATTCTTTCTCATTATACCATTGGTCAAGTTCCTCATAAATCTTATCGCTGTCAGAAATCATTCCGTTTTTGTCAAATGTGATATTATTCACCTAAACCGTCCTTTCCCTTGGGATATACGATGCTTTTCCCAACGGATATTTTATATATGCTTCGAAATACCGTAAGCGACGTAATTTGATTTTTTATATTATGCTAAATAGCGTTTAAAAGTAAGTTTGGTTATTTTCTTAAATTATATCATACATTATTGGCTTTGTCAATATGCTGGTATCACGGGGATACACCGATAAACCTAAGGTCATTTATTTTTACAGTCGCATTTTTCCTCATGTGCGCTGATAACTCCTATCGCCTGAAGGTACGAATAAATAATCGTAGAGCCGACAAATTTCATTCCGCGCTTTTTCAGTTCCTTTGAAATCATGTCGGACAGCGGAGATGTGGTGCGGATATCGCAGCTCTCAACGACGGACTTCCCCTCCGTAAAGCCCCAAATATACGCGTCAAATGACCCGTACTCCTTTTGTATTTCCAGAAATACGCGGCTGTTGGTAACGCTTGCCTGTATTTTAAGCCTGTTGCGAATGATAACAGTATCCGCCATCAGCCGCTGAAATTTTTCCTCGTCATAGGCGCTTATCTTCTCCGCGTCAAAGCCGTCAAATGCCTTGCGGAACGCCTCGCGCTTATTCAGTACGCACTCCCACGACAAGCCAGCCTGAAAGCATTCCAGCATCAGCAATTCAAACAGCTTACTGTCATCATGCTCAGGAACGCTCCACTCAGTATCGTGATACTGAATATAAAGCGGATTTTTCATATTTACCCATGAGCAGCGTTTTACAATATTTATACCCATTCCATTTTACCTCTCGCTCTCCCCCGCCGCTGCACGCCGGCACGTTGGCGGGGAATACAAAAATTTATCCCGCGGCTTACGATACCGCGGGACAAAATCACCAAGTTGCCAAGTAACTATTTCACTATGTCACTTTGTTACTTTACCAGCTTTGAAAACTCCAGTGCTTTGCCCACGTCACCCTCGACCTTAAGCTTGCCTGTCGTGAACGCCATAACGGGGTCGAGCTTGCCCGCGATGAGCTTCGCGAAATTCTCGGGGCTTATGGTGATGGCGCAGCTTCTGTCATTGTATTCATACGGCTCGACGTTTACCTTACCGTCCTTTATCTCAATGTAGAATACTCCGCCGTTCTCTCCAGTGAGATTTATCTGCACCGCGAGAAAATTCACTCCCGAAACGTCAATCTTTCCCATTACCTCGCGCGCCTTTACAACGATTTCCTCAATGTTCATGTTATCCTCCTTATTTAAAATTACCTTTTCGGTAAGGTTTCATATTGCATAAAACTAGATTTTAAGTTTGCTATCATTTCTTTTGTGACCGGACTTGCTCTGTAAAAATTTTATAAAGAGATAATGATTGTCGCCCATCATTCTCCCCTAAGAATTTCACCAACAAGAGGCAATGACTATCTTACTTTCCGTTTGCCTCCTTCTTTAGATTATTAGATAATTTGGTGAAAATGAAATCGTAATCCGTATATTCGGTGTTACACATTCCTTCCACCTTCTTACTTGCTTCAATATTTTTCAACACATGCTCGTTGACGAACAAGGTATTTTGAGGACAAATAGTCACAAATCCATTACAGTGATTGCTATATGTCATGCTTGACCAATTGATGTTTTCAAGCTGTCTATACATGGATGCCTTATTGTCAAAACAATTAACCCTATAATAAATATTGTATCCATTTACATAATCAAGCGGAACAAAATAATAACGAAGCCATGTGTTCAAGAGAACACATCTGTCGAGCAACTCCGAAATATCGCCTTTCAGTGGCATATCATAGTTTCTTGCAACAATGATCAAATCATTATCGTAAGAAACGTAAGACTTTTCCGCTTTAAAAGAAATATTCTCGGAACACATCAACGCTTCAATAAAATCAACGACAGCCGTATTAGTAAGTCCCCGAAGTTTGATAAAAACCGTTCCGACAAACCTCTTCTTGTTCTGAACGCCTTTCAACTTCTTAAAAAATCTGACACCGGACACCGGATCAAAGAAATCTGGTTCTTCCGGTTCTATATTCTCATCTGCCTGTTTTTTCTTGTTCTTTGCCTTGATTTCATAATGGTTTTGTACCCTTACAATTTCAAAGGCAGTTCCATTTGCTGTGAAACATGGAAATTTATCAGCCTTTTCATCGTTCGTACTGATATGACAGCAAACCAAGTTATAATCTGCCGTTGCGCCTCCCTTGCTCTGTGGAAGAATGTGATCAACGTTCCATCCGAATTTGCTGTTGCGGTCATTGTAAGCACCTTTAGCGATAACTCTCCCGGCAAAATCATATGCCTTCATATCCTTGCCAAAAGATCGGTTCCAAAGCCGCATTGCGGTTTCCCTATTCAATTTCATGAACTGCTGTTTACGCTTTCCCATTTTCGTATATGCGGAAAGTCGTCGATTACCTCCTTTGATGAAGTCAATTCAATAAAATCATGTAACTGACCATAGGGCGACCTATCGCTATAAACCTCAAAGGGCGATCCTCATAATAGCATTCCAGAAGA
>CAJTMU010000047.1:7011-15014 GCA_910577365.1 uncultured Oscillospiraceae bacterium
GATTATGCCATAAATTTTCCGAATTTGAGGCATAATTGTCTGTCGCCGCATATCCGCAAATCTTCGGTTTACGGATATGCGCGGACATCAACGTATAATAAACGCCTACATTGATTATATCATCTTTATTCAACGCTGTCAATAAACTTTGTTGATATTTTTGAAAAATTTGCTGCAAAATGTTAATTTTTGCACAATCAGTCCTTGGGCTCTTTCATGGTAAGAGAGATACGCCCCCGCTTAACGTCCACGTCGAGCACCCACACCTTTACCACCTCGCCGACCTTCACAGCGTCCAGCGGGTGCTTTATGAACCTGTCGCTCATCTGCGAGATATGCACCAGACCGTCCTCATGCACTCCTATGTCAACAAACGCGCCGAAATCTATAACGTTGCGCACCGTTCCCATAAGCTCCATGCCCTGCTTGAGGTCCTTTATCTCCATGATATCGCCGCTTCTCATAAGGGGCGGAGGCAGCTCGTCGCGCGGGTCGCGCCCCGGCTTTTCAAGCTCCTTTACTATATCCGTCAGCGTGGGCAGTCCCGCGCCCGTTTCCGCGGAAATATTCTTCAGCCCTACCCTGCCGACCTTTTCGCGCACCTTTTCGGCGCTGCCAAGTTCGTCAGGCTCTATGCCGCACCTTTCGATAAGAGTTTTCGCCGCTTCGTAGGACTCGGGGTGAATTCCCGTGTTGTCCAGCGGATTTTTTCCTCCCGCCACACGCAAAAATCCCGCGCACTGCTCGTAAGCCTTTGCGCCGAGCTTTTTCACCTTTAAAAGCTGCTTTCTGTCGGAGAAAGCTCCGTTTTCCTCGCGGTATGCCACTATATTCTTTGCTACCGCCGCGTTAATTCCCGATATGTACGACAGCAGTGAATATGACGCGGTGTTAAGGTCAACTCCCACCGAGTTCACACAATCCTCCACAACGCCCTTTAAAGCCTCGTCCATACGCGCTTTTGGCATATCATGCTGATACTGCCCCACGCCTATGGCTTTGGGGTCTATCTTAACCAGCTCCGCCAGCGGATCCTGTAATCTCCGCGCGATAGATACCGCAGAGCGAAGTGACACGTCGTAATCGGGGAACTCCTCCGCCGCCAGCTTCGACGCGGAATACACCGAAGCTCCCGCCTCGGATACCACCATATACGAAACCTTTTGCGGCATGGTCTTGATAAGCTCCGCGGTGAACTGCTCCGTTTCGCGGGAAGCGGTTCCGTTGCCTATGGCTATGGTGGAAACATGGTGCTTTTGTATCATATCGCCGATTATGCGCTTTGACTTTTCCGTTTCCTTTCTCGGAGGAGTAAGATACACTATCGCCGTATCCAGCACCTTGCCCGTGGAGTCCACCACCGCGCACTTGCAGCCGTGTGCGTATCCCGGGTCAAGCCCCAGCGTAACGGTATTCTTGACGGGCGGAGCCATGATGAGCTGCCTTAAATTGGAGGCGAACACTTTTATCGCCCCCTCCTGAGCACCGGCGGAAAGCTCCGCTCTTACTTCCCTCTCGATAGAAGGGAAAACAAGGCGCTTGCAGCTGTCCTCGCACGCCGCCTTTACCAGCGCTCCGCAGGCGCCGTCGTTCTTTACGAACTCTTTCACGCAAAGGCTCTCCCCTGCTCCCTCGGGCAGCTCCACGGACACCTTAAGCGCGTCCTCCTTCTCTCCCCTGTCAAGCGCGAGTATCCTGTGCCCCGCTATTTTCTTCACAGGCTCGGAAAACTCGAAATAATTCTTATACACCTCGTCGGAATCCTCCGCTGCGGCTTTTGAGGAAATAAGTCCCCGCGAAAAAAACAGCTCCCTGAGCTTCTTTCTGAACTCCGCGTTGTCCGAAATATCCTCCGCGATGATATCCATCGCGCCCTGCAAAGCGTCCTCGACGGCGGGAACATTCTCGTTTACAAATCCCTCCGCTTCCTTTTCGGGAACGATATCGCGGCGCTGTTCCATGATAAGCTCCGCAAGCGGCTCAAGCCCCTTTTCGCGCGCCACGGAAGCCCTTGTTTTGCGCTTGGGCTTGAACGGGCGGTAGATGTCCTCTACCTCCACCAGCGTTACCGCGTTCTCTATCGCTTTGGCAAGCTCATCGGTCATTTTTTCCTGCTCGGTAATGGAGGAAATTATTTCCTCCTTTCTCTTTTCAAGATTTCGCAGATATGTAAGCCTGTCCGAAAGCTCACGCAGCACGGTATCGTCCAGCGAGCCTGTCTGCTCTTTTCTGTACCGCGCGATAAACGGTATAGTCTTATCGTCGTCGATAAGCGCCACTGTATTGTCCACCTGCTCCTGCCGAAGATTAAATTCCTTTGCGAGCATCTGATTGATATTCATTTGTTACCCCCGTTGATTTTCTGATAGATATCGCTCCGTCACTTTAAACAAACCGCCGAGCGCATATCCGAAAATTATTATAGCATATTTTAGCAGATTTTGCAAGCTAACGGGTTGTTTTTTTTTACGGGGTATGTTATAATGCAAGAAGTTGATACTTGTCGTCTGCCTTACAGTTGGCAGTTAAGGCATCCGCCTCACGGCGGGTAAAAATTAAAAATTTTGTCGTCAAAGCGGACACATTAACTGCATACCGTGCACTGTCAACCGTATGACCGCCCGCACGGAAAATTCAAGTATTGATGAGTTTTACATAAAATATGGTGTGAAAATCGAGGGGTAAATTATTTGACAATTTAACGACTATTTGATATAATAAATCGTCCTATAAAATTCATTGGGAGTGTTGAAATGAGTATAAAACAAATGATTGACAACGGTTTTAGGGGAAATATATATGTTGTTCGGGACGGCAAAATCTTATGTGAAAGTGTGACCGGATTTTCCGATTTGCCCAATGAAATCCCTAATTCGATAGAAACAAAGTTTGCAAGCGCGTCGGCGGGAAAGGTATTTGTAGCCGTGGGAATATTGCAGCTTATTGAACGGGGAAAAATAAGGTTTGACGACACATTGCGCATGCTGTCGGATATTCCGTTAAATAATATTGATAAGGACGTTACGGTCAGACAGCTTTTAACCCATACTTCGGGCGTTCCGGATTATTTTGATGAAAGCGTTATGGACGAATATGAAGAATTATGGACCGATTATCCCAATTATAAAATCAGACATAACAACGATCTGCTTCCGTTGTTTATAAACAAGCCTATGATGTATCCCAAAGGCGAAAAATTTCAGTACAATAATTCGGGATACGTTTTGCTTGCAATGATAATAGAAAATGTCACGGGAATGTATTTTGACCAATATCTTAAAAACAATGTTTTTGACGTATGCGGCATGAACTCAACGGGTTATTATGAGTTGGACAAACTGCCGGCCAAATGTGCAAACAACTATATTTATTGCAATGATACAAATGACTACCGCACAAATATATTTTCCGTTGACGCAAAGGGCACCGGCGCGGGCGGGGCGTTTATAACGGTCAGAGATATCGTTGGTTTCTGGACTAATTTGCTGGAAGGAAATCTGATTTCAAAAGCGCTTGTTTCGGATATGCTCAGCAAGCAGAGCGGTGACGGCGCCGACCCGGAAGAAGGATATTACGGCTATGGTATGTGGATAATCGATAACCCCAACGGTAAGGATCTTGCGTATTTTCAAGGCTGTGACCCGGGAGTAAGCTTTATATCGGAATACAATCCGAATAACGGTATTATTTCCGTTTTGGTTAGCAATTACGGAGATAATGTTTGGAGGGAAATGAGAAAAATAAGAGATTTACTGTACTAAAGCAATTCGATTTTGAAAATCCAAGTAAGGACGTTTAATATGGAAAATACATCAACTGTCAGAAAAATCATATCCCAATTCTTTTTGGGAGTATTAGCGGGAATGATGATAGGCATAGGCGGCTGCGTAAGCCTGTCGTGCGATAATCGTTACATAGGCGCGCTGCTGTTCTCGCTGGGGCTGTTCGCGATAATACAGTTCGGGTTCGGGCTGTTTACGGGCAAGGTGGGATATATCCCGCTGCGCAAGCCGCGGTATCTGTCGGAATGCCTGTTCACCCTGCTCGGGAACGCCTTTGGAACGTTTCTCGACGCTTTTCTGCTGAACTTCACAAGGATAAGCCCCGCGATACGCGAAAAAGCGATGGCAAGCGTTGAGGCAAAGCTGAACGATACCATACCGAGTATGTTTATTTTAGCGGTATTCTGCGGAATGCTGATGTTTCTTGCCGTGGACAACGCGCGGATATCACGCGCCGAAGGCGGTCATATTGAAAAAACGGTCGGCACTATGCTCTGCATAATGGTATTTATAATTTGCGGCTTTAACCACTGTATCGCGGATATGTTTTATCTGTTCCTCACAAACCGCATAGCGGACGCGTATGTATACCTGCCCGCGGTTATAATCGGAAACTCCGTGGGCGGAATGATTATCCCTCTGATAAAAATGCTTACCGACAAGCCGTTTGAACGTTCGGACAGCTGATTGAAAGGAGATACCATGAGCAATAAGATATTTACCCCCTGCAACCCGAACGCGCAGGAATGCGTCAAAAATGTTATGAAATACCTCTCAGATATCACCGGCACGGGTGTTATAACGGGTCAGCACACACAAACCATGAATCAGGAAGAATTGTACTATATCGAGAGCGTTACGGGAAAAAAGCCTGCTCTTCTGGGGTTTGAGCTGCTTTCCTACTCGCCGAACATCAACTACTCCGATACCGATAAGGAATGTATGGACGAAGTCTCTGATAACTACGGTACTTTGAAACGAGCGTGGGAATGGGCAGAGGCGGGTGGATTGCTCACCTTTACGTGGCACTGGTTTTCACCGCTCGGCGGGCACTCAAAGTCCTTTTTCAGCGTGAATACGGATTTTGACGCTTCCAAAGCGGTCATTGACGGAACTCCCGAAAACAAGGCTTTACTGTCCGACATGGACATGATGGCGGGGCTTCTCCGTCCTTTTTGCGAAAGAAATATCCCCATTTTATGGCGGCCGTTTCATGAGGGAGACGGCGACTGGTTCTGGTGGGGCGCGAAGGGCGCGGACACTGTGAAAAAGCTGTTTCGCATAATGTACGAGCGGTATACGCATATCCATGGACTGAACAATCTTATATGGGTATGGAACGCCCCCAAGCCCGACTACTACCCCGGCGACGATGTTGTGGATATTATATCCCGCGATATGTACCCGCCCGAGCATTCCCACACAAGCCGCGCGGAGATGTACCGCGAGCTTATCAAAATCACAGATACTCCGAAAATCGCCTTTATAGGTGAAACGGGCACATTACCATCGATCGACGATATCATCGGCGAGAAAATCGGTTGGGCAGGCTATATGGCATGGTCTAAGGAGTTTGTGCTTTCGGAGCAGTATACGACAAAAGAATCGCTCCGCAAGATATACAACAGCCCTTATGCGATAACACTTGACAGGCTCCCGAAATTATATTGAAAAACTGCCCGATTTTATATCGGGCAGCCGGTCTGTATATAAAGTTGACCAAGAGCGGATTATTTAAAAAAATTGTCCCTTTTATCTCTTGTGTTGCTAATGATTGATTTTCAAAATTCTTCGTCGAAGCGCCAAACTAAACGATACTCTATATAACAGATATAAATTTGACAGTCTGTTATTGTAATTGTTTGACTAATCTTTCGATTAGCCGATTAATGATTTCCGGTTTATCGGTGTTTGAATTGTGTCCGGCGTCCTTAATCCATTCCAGTGGAATACCTGTATTTTTATGCCATGCCTTATTATATCGAACACATGATCCGGCACGATCCTGTTCTCCGCAAATCAGCAATGCAGGACATTTGATTTCATATGGTAAATCCATTTCCATTGCATTTGCAAGAATTTTGAATCCATGACCCGCTATCTGGGAATATCGCTTTATGTCTTCATCATATTCCATCATAATTTCATACATTAGCTTCCTTCCGTATTCAGATACTGCAACGCCGTTTGTCCCCGACTTTAACAGAAGTTTCCAAGGATAATAAAAATAAACGGTTTCCATCCGCTTTAATAACCAGATTTCCAGTCCGGTTACATACTTTCTCTGCAATGGAGCTGAATCAATAGAAACAAATCCTTTTAAGCTCTCTTGATATAATTCGGCATAGACCTGCCCGACATAGCCGCCCATAGATTGTCCTACAATAACAGGTTTTGTTATGTTTTCCTGCTTAAAAATTCCATTTAACCATTTTGCTTTATCAAAAAGATCAAAGTCAAACCTAAATGGCCAAGAGGCTGCGTGAGCAGGCGCATCCCAAACCAAAACATTGTATTTACTCTTGAAGTGTTCAATTTGTTTTTCAAATAATCTATGGTCTGCTGTCAATCCGGGCAGAAACACCAGTGTTACAATATCAGTATCAATCATATGAATCCAATAATGAATCGCGCCTAATGACGTTATATATGTTTTTTCAAGCATTTTTCTTCCTACCTCTGCTGATAATCTTCATTTTAACCATTTCATGGCCGATTTGGAATTTCAAGCGGCAATTCGTAAAATCGCCAGTGCTATGAGCCAGCAACACAAAAGGTAAAAGGGACAAAAAATTTCATGCGCCGACATTGCGCGACTTATAGGCTTTTTCTGCAAGCTGACTGCCTGATAACTTTCGGGCTTCTCTTATATATTATCCGAAATCTTTGTTCCCATCTCGGAGCAGCTTACGAGCGTCATTCCGTCGGACATGATATCGCCCGTTCTGAAGCCCGCTTCAAGCGTTTTGTTTACTGCCGCTTCCACCGCGCCAGCCTCGGTTTCCATTTTGAATGAGTAGCGCAGAAGCATTGCCGCGGACAATATCGTTGCAATGGGGTTAGCTTTGTTCTGCCCCGCGATATCGGGCGCGGAACCGCCGCTCGGCTCATACAGCCCAAAGCTGCTTTCGTTCATGCTTGCAGAGGCAAGCATACCAATCGAGCCGGTTATCATGGAAGCTTCGTCGGAAAGGATATCCCCGAACATATTCTCGGTGACCATAACGTCAAACTGCGCGGGGTCTTTTACAAGCTGCATAGCCGCGTTGTCGACCAGCATGTGCTCCAGCGTAACTTCGGGATAATCCTTCGCGACCTCCTCGACGACCTTTCTCCACAGCCGTGAGCTGTCCAGAACGTTCGCCTTGTCAACGCTGGTCACCTTTTTGCGGCGCTGCATGGCGACGTCAAAGGCTTTCACGGCAATTCTTCTTATCTCGTTTTCATTATACTCCAGCGTATCCACCGCTGTCATAACGCCGTTTATCTCCTCTGTTTTTCTCGCGCCGAAGTAAAGTCCACCCGTAAGCTCCCTCATGATAAGCATATCAAAGCCCTTTGCGGCGATTTCCGCTTTAAGAGGGCAAGCCTCGCTGAGCTGCGAAAACAGCAGACAGGGGCGCAGATTAGCGAACAGTCCCAATGCCTTGCGCAATCCAAGCAAGCCCGCCTCGGGGCGCTTATCCGCAGGAAGCTTATACCAAGGAGATGTGGTAGTGTTGCCGCCTATGCTGCCCATAAGCACCGCGTCCGCCGCTTTGCAGCGCTCCACAGTCTCTTCGGTAAGCGGCACGCCGTTCGCGTCTATGGAGCAGCCGCCCATCAGCAGCTGCTCGTAATTAAATTTATGCCCGAATTTTTCCGCGACCCTGTCCAGCACCTTCATTGCCTCGGTGACAATTTCAGGGCCTATCCCGTCGCCCTTTATAACCGCAATGTTCTTTTCCATATGTTTCCTCTCACTCTTTCACTTTTCCGATTTTAGCGTTCCCCAAGAAATTCGGGCGGAACGCTTTCCGTAAGCCATACGCCGTTTTCCGACAAATAAAATTTATAGCCCTGCCTGAACATCTTTCCCGAATGAACAAAGAAGATATGCGGCTTTCCGTGCCGCGCGCCCACCTTTTCCGCGGTTTCCCTGTCCTTGGACAGATGGACATAAAGGCGCGACATGGGCTTTAAGCCATCCTTGCGGATAGCGGCAGCAAACCTCTCCCCTGT
>CAJTMU010000047.1:15024-15940 GCA_910577365.1 uncultured Oscillospiraceae bacterium
ATTCCTTTAGTTCAACGTCAACCTTTACCGAATGTCCCTGATTGGCGCGTATCAGCTTTTTATCCTCGCTGAAGCTGTAGCGCTGCTTATTATCGGTTCTTACAATCTCCTCCAGAAGCGGCATATCAATGCGGTGTCCTGCGGAGTTTATACCTTTTATCAACTCGTTTACATCTGCCCAGCCGTGCTCATCGAGAGTAATTCCCGCCGCTTCGGGCTTATGGCGCAGTATAAGACTTATAAAAACGCTTAGCTTTTTGTTGCTGTCGGCTTTTTCGCTCATAATTATTCCTCATATATCTATCCTGTACCGCAGCTCGCAGGAGCCGTTACGCTCACCGCTTGCGCGAAGTTTTCCGTCAGGAACAAAGCCTATCTTTCTGACAAAGCGTTCGGCAGCTGTGCTTCCCTCTTTTACCCAAAGGAACGCGGATTTGCAGCCCATTGCCCGCATTTCGCGCAGCGCAAAAAACAGAAGCTTTCTACCGAAGCCCTTTCCCTTATATTCCTCAGCAATATTTACGGAAATTATCTCGCAGCCCTCCGGTATGGGAGAGCTTTCGCACACGACAACTCCCCTGACTACCCTGTCGCAGGTAATGACAGCGGTAAGCAGCGCACTTTCTATGCTTTTTGCGAAATACTCCGCCGATACCGCGCAATCCTCCGCGGTAGCTCCCAAAGAGGAAGCGTAGGCGGCGATTATCTCCCCTATCTGGGAAAGAACGGCGGGTCTAATGTTAAGTATCATTTCAAACGCTCCGTTTCAAATTATACCTTGTAACCTGTTCGCATAGCCGTTTAACGCTTGTTATATGAATTATGAATTATGTGGACGGATTTTTAAGGGAGTTAAGCAGTCCCCCGCTTCTGATTATTTCCTTAATGAAATCGGGGAAAGGCTGTGCCTGATAGG
>CAJTMU010000048.1 GCA_910577365.1 uncultured Oscillospiraceae bacterium
AACAGCCTATTGTTTATGAAATCAAGCAGATCATCACCTGTTATTGCTCTTCCTTTACCGTTATCAACTGCCCAATTCCGCCAGCGACATTCTTCGGGAATGATTGATTCGTAGCTATCGTCATCAAATTCCCAATCCTCTTCTTTTGTGTCGTAAACCTTAAGGAACAGCAGCCACGCGATCTGCTCAATACGTTGAGCATCGCCGTTAATGCCCGCGTCATTTCTCATTATGTCGCGTAATCTTTTTACGAAATTACCCAAACTGCTCATATTTTAAACCGCCTTATAAATTTCATCTTCAAGCTCTTTTACGGCATTCAGATATCCATCCTTACCGCCAAACAGCCTGACTATCGCCGAGGGCTTTCCCATTCGCACAAATGGATCAAGCTTTAATATTTGAGTGTCCTCAATCTGATAGATACCCTCATTAGAGTAGGTTTCAAGCAATGCTTCAAGCACAGCTCTTGCCTCGCTGTTATATTTGCTGATGAAATCACGTTTTTTTACGTTTTCTGCGCGTTCCTTTCTTGTAAGCGGCTTTTTGTCAAAAGCGACGTTAATTATGAAATCGAAATCATCGACATCGCTCATATTTTGAGAGTCTTTTAAAGCCTGCAAGTCAATGCCGCGCTCCATAAACAGCTCGGATATAGCTTTTTTCTTTTCCTCGCTGTTCCAGCTTCTGACAAAATGCTCTAAATCAGCATATTCGCCGAGAATATTTGTCTTGGTATAGTCTATTATGTTCTCGTGCCTGAGCAGATTTCCGTCGGAATCGTATACGGAAACAACCTTGTTAATAATACGAACCGTGCAGCCGTTTACATCAACAAAAGGCTTGTCCGGTTTTACCAGTGGAGGCGGCGGAGGTTCAACAGGAATATCGGGCCCTGGCTTTGGCTTTGGTGCGTGATAGTTTGGATCAACGTCAATTGGTCCGTCCCAATCTGAATCGCAAAAAAGTCTTGATACTCCTCTGAAATCCATTACAACAAAATGGGTCTTGCCATCTTTTTCGCGAAGTCTTGTGCCTCTGCCGATGATTTGTTTGAACTCGGTCATAGAAGATATATTCTCGTCAAGAACGATCAGTTTCACCATTTTGCAATCGGCACCTGTGGACAAGAGCTTGGAGGTGGTAGCAATCACGGGATAAGGTGAGGAAACAGAAATAAAGTAGTCAAGCTTGCCTTTGCCATACTCGTCCGAGCCTGTGATTCTGACTACATAATCGGTATTTTTGGCACACATATCGGCGTTAAAATTTGTAAGAGCAACCCTCATTCGTTCCGCGGCATCTTCGGTAGCACAAAAGACAATAGTTTTTTGCATACGGTCGGTGCTGATAAGATAATTGGTTATTTCAAGAGCAACCTGATTGATCCTGTCGGCAATGATAATATTATAATCGTAATCAGTGTTATTGTAAATTCTGTCCTCTATTTCGTTGCCGTAATAATCACGCTGACCTTTGAGCGGTCGCCAGCCGTCACTTATATCGGTTGTGATACCGATAACTTTAAACGGCGCAAGAAATCCGTCCTCTATACCGTTCCTTAGAGAATATGTATATATAGGCTCACCGAAATATGTAATATTAGAGGTATATGCAGTTTCTTTCGGAGTTGCAGTCAT
Source organism: uncultured Oscillospiraceae bacterium (assembly GCA_910577365.1). Taxonomy (GTDB): domain Bacteria; phylum Bacillota; class Clostridia; order Oscillospirales; family Ruminococcaceae; genus CAG-115. The sequence continues at coordinate 1,641 of CAJTMU010000048.1, forward strand.
ACCGATTTGAGCAGCCGAGGAGAAATATTCGAGTATTCTTCTCCAGCGGCTTTCCTCTTTCGCTGACCCGCGGTGGCACTCATCGACAATAATAAGGTCAAAGAAATTCTTATCAAACAGTTCGGAAAAATGCTCCTTATCATCATCGCCGACGAGCTGCTGATACAATGAAAAGTAGACTTGATATGAAGTTAAAGCTGCTTTATCGTCCTTTGCCACATTTATTTTATGTATAACTTTTTCCAGCGGGGAAAAGTCCTGTTGAATGGATTGATCAACAAGAATATTTCTATCCGCAAGATACAGAATTTTATGCTTGATTCCGCTTTTAAGCAAACGGTAAACTATCTGAAATGCCGTATAAGTTTTCCCCGTTCCTGTAGCCATAACAAGCAAAAGTCTGTTATTACCGTAGGAAACGGCATCAACAGTCCTGTTTATCGCGACGCGCTGATAATATCTCGGCTCATAAGTGTTTTGACTTGAGTAGTACGGCTGTTCAATGATCGTCATTTCATCAGCGGACAAACCTTTGCCATCATTTGCGGATGCCTTATAACGTTCTATCAACTCATCAGGAGAGGGAAAATCCTCAAGCGCGATCTCCCTTTCAGTACCTTTAAGCATGTCGTGTTCATAGAAAGCATCACCGTTAGAGCTGTAAACGAAAGGCACGTCCATCATTTTAGCATAAGTAATAGCCTGCTGCAAACCGTAAGATACACTGTGATTATTATCCTTGGCTTCAACTATTGCAATAGGAAAACCGCTGTTCCAATATAGGACATAATCGGCAAATTTAGCGCTTTTCTTATCTCTGTGAACAAAGTTGCCGTTCAGACATATTTTTCCGTCGGTTATCTTCGTTTCCATTGTAATCCTGCTCTTATCCCATTTTGATAAGATAGCAGGAGTTATATATTGAAGTTTGATATCTTCCTCGGACATCTCTTTCTTGTTGAGTATAGTCATACCGATACCTCTACTTCCCATAAGTTTATATTATCAGATGTATTATACCATATTTTGGACAGAAAATCAATAATGAAATATAAATATAAAGTGTTATTTTTCCCCTATGCAGAATAAGTTTCTCACGCAAAGGTGAGAGTATTTAAATTATGAGCTTTAAACAATCCGCTGTTTTCATAACGAATACAGCGGCACAACCATATTTTCCGCGTCAAATTCAAATAAATCTACGCTTTACCGTCTCTCCGCCTGCAAAGAAATACATCGGCAAGGAGCACAGCGCATTCCCGCTCGTCATTTTCGCCTTTCCAGGCGACGATAAACCGCACCTCAGCCCCTGTCGGTGAATACCCCTTAGGCTTGAACTCCTCCAGATCATGCACAAATTTCTTTGAAAATTTAGCGGCGCGGAAGTTTTTCCCGTCAATATCGGCGGTCAGATAGTTACCGTCTATGGCGAGCGGCATACCGCTTCGCAGCTTTAAAATTGCGGATTTCTTGTCCTTGAAAAAATCCAGCACTACGTCCTTGTGTGTAAGCTGCAAAGCGATCTCATTCGGTGAGGAGTAAGAATTTATATCGTGAATTACACCGTCAGCGTTGCAGTTCCCGAAAGAATTACAGTGGATAAAAAGCGCCTTTTTAGCTCGCGTTATTCCAACATAAAGCTTTCGAAGCTCCTCGTCGGTATTGACCTTAATATTATTCAAAAGCATATAAACGCTGTCGAATTCGCGTCCCTTTGCTTTATGAATGGTAGACACAAAGACCGCTCCAAGATCGTTTGAATAGAAATCCTCGTATTTTGATTCCCTGATAAATTCTTCCAGGTCGGTGCGGTAGATCGTGTACCCCTTGGTCTGTCTGAAATCCTCTATCATATTCAGGCAGTTTTCAAGACACGAGCTGCCGCTGTATGCTCTTTTCAGTTCCGATCTTGCGTACTCCCAGAGCTCCTCAGCGATCACGGAAGTTTGCAGGCGTGAATCTATCTTTTTGAGAAAATATCTGATCTCCGCCAGATCGCTTAACCTGAACCCGTCAAGTGATTGTATAAGCCGCACCCGAATACCGCGCTTGTTCAGCAGGAACGCCACGCGCAGCGCCTCGTCGTTTGTCGCGGTAAGCACACAGGCGGTACCCTCCCTATAGGTTTCAATAACGCTGTTTACAACAGGCTCTTCAAGGCTTGCGCTTGCGTGATGTGTTATTTTAACAGTTCCCGCGTTCTTGCTTACTGCTTGTATCGGAGCGGTTTTCATTCTGTATTTTATTGATTTTACAAGCTCGTTGGCAAGAGCAACGATATTTCCGCGGCTACGGTAATTTTCAATAAGCTCATATTGCTTAGCCCCATATTCGTTCACCAGAGAACGCATATATTTTGAATTTGACCCGCGGAATTCATATATGTTCTGGTCGTCGTCGCCCACGGCAATAACTCGCATATCCTCGTTGCGTTTCATCAGGGCTCGTATTAGCGCGTATTCGTCGCTGTCCATATCCTGCGCCTCGTCGATCACAAGAACCGTTTTCGCGATCCTGCCCGGCTCGACCTCTCCGCTTTCAATCATCTGCACGGCTTTTTTCACAACGTCCGCCGCGCCGTCCAGACTGCCTATCTTTCCGAGCAGATCAAAGCAGTAGGAGTGGAACGTTTTTATTTCAATGAAATTCGCCGCGTTTCCTATCAGCGTCATCAGCCGCTTTTTGAATTCCGTTGCCGCTGCGCGGGAGAAGGTGAGCATTAAAAGCTGCTCATGCTTAGCATCCTCCAGCAGCATAAGCGATGCCAGCTTGTGAACCAGCACGCGCGTTTTGCCGCTGCCCGGACCCGCCGCGACAACAATATATTTTGAACCGGAATCGGATATGATCTGCCGCTGAGCCTCCGACAGCTCTCCCATAAGCTGACGATGTTTTTCGGGAGAAATATTTCGGTTGATCTGCGCCGCTCGCTCGCCCCTGAAATATTTCGTAATGAACTTTTTGCAGTCCGTTTGAAAATAATCCTGAACGAATTGCATCGCCGCGTTCCGATCTTTTATCATCAAATTCGCGTATTCCCCGACGATATGTATCTGCTGTATCCTTTGCTTGTAGTATTCCGCAAGCGATTTGTAATCATCGGCTTTGTAGCGTATTTTGTTATCCAATATCAGCCGTTTGATTTCAAGCCCGTTGTATAAAACGAGAAATCCACCCTCCAGGCGCATAGACCCAATCTTCGACAGATACAGCAGCGCGTCCTCAACGTCGGACAGTGAAATGTCCGACATAGTAATATCTCGCGGTTCCGCAAGGAATTCGTTATACAACCCAACCAACGAGAACTGCACCAGAGCTTTATCATGCGAGGTCTGCGTCTGCACGGCTTCCTGCGCCTGCTCATATAATTTTTTCACAATAAACTGCGCGATTTTATACCGCTTGTGAAATTTCTCTGTAAGAAAATCAATTGAGTGCTTAGGCATTATCAGAATATTATCGCTGCCGTGTCGCTCTCTGATGATATATTCCTTGATGGTAAGGAAAAACAGGATTGTCGTAATGCGTTTTACGTTTGAAAAAGTTATGTTTTCGTTCTGTGCGGACTCGTTCAATTCCTTTAAATTGTATATCTTTTCATTTTCAGAAAGTTGGGAAAGGATATGACTTTCGAGCTTTGCAAACCTATCAAGGTTTTTGAGCGCGCGGTTTTCGGTCTCGCTGCTGTAAATATACGCTGACATATCGGTTGTGTCGGCAAGAATATCCGCCTGACGCATCAGATTTATGCTTCTTATAACATCTTTTTTCTCCATAGATAGGATATCCGCGAGATAATCCACACGTGAATCGGTTTCGCTGAAATCCGCCTTTGACCTACTGCGCTCCGATATCAGGCAGCTAATTATTCTCATGGACTGACTTAATTCATTTTCCGAAAACAGCTTTGACGATTCAAGTTTTATTCTTGCTTCCTCGACGTTTTTGGCAAGAATACTTGTAGCGTAAACATGCGGGGAATTGTGCCCGCGCTTGATATATCCCGACTGCTCCAGGGCGGATATCGCTGTTTTCACGCGCGTTTCAACGTCGGTCTTGGTATCGTCCCACCCTGCCTGACGGGCGATCTCAAGCGCGGAGCAGCATACTGTCGGACGGTTCCTTGTCATATTTTTCATCGTTTTCCAGACCTCTTGTATCTCGCCTATGCTTACCTTTGTCTGGTTGAGCAAAATGAAGTGCTTGTCAAGATCCTCATTGTTGAAAAGCACATAGCAATCTGCGTCAAGAGAGGGATCGCGCCCCGCTCTGCCCGCTTCCTGAACATAATTTTCAAGCGAATCCGAAATGTCGTAATGTATCACAAGTCCCACATCTTTTTTATCAACGCCCATGCCGAAAGCGGAGGTAGCGACGATGATCCTTACGTTGTCATTCATAAACGCATCCTGGTTGGCTATTTTATCCGCGGGCTCCATTCTGCCGTTGTAGGGGAGAGCGGGAAAACCGTCGCGGGAGAGCTTTTCGGCAAGCTCCAGCGTTCTTTTGGTTCTTGAAACGTAGACGATGGCAGGGCAGCTTTTCTGGTCGATAAGCTGTCTTAACGTGTTGTATTTCTCTTCGTCGTTTGCTTTATAAAGTACGGTGTAGCGCAGATTTTCCCTTTCCGCCGGTGAAACGAAAATTTCAAGCTCCAGATCTAATTTCTCCTTGAAATAATCGCAGATATCGCTTATTACCTTTTGCTTTGCCGTAGCTGTGAAGCAGGATACCGGGATAGCGCGGCTCATTGATTTTTTCTCGCAATATTCCCGGATAAAATCACCAATATACAGATAATCTACTCGGAAATCCTGTCCCCAAGCGGAAAAGCAGTGCGCCTCATCGATAACAAAGCGTACAACATTGCGGGAAAGCAGCAGCCTTTCAATAGTGCGCGAGCGGAGCTGCTCGGGGGATATGTAAATGATAGTTGCCAGACCGCTTGAAACGCGCTCCAGGGCTTCCGAGCGCTCGACCGGAGACAGCAGTCCGTTGATCGTTACCGCGTCGACAAGCCCCTTTTCGGCGAGATTGTCAACCTGATCCTTCATAAGCGATTGCAGCGGCGAGATGACCACGGTAAGTCCGCGCTCCATCTGCCCCGACATCAGAGCAGGCAGCTGGAACGTTACCGATTTTCCTCCGCCGGTAGGGAACACGGCAAGCAGCGATTTTCCGTCAACCGCCGCCTGTGCCGCCATTTCCTGGAGCGGTTCGCCGTTATATTTTCTGAATTCGCCGAACCCAAAAAACTCCTTCAGCTTCTTATGGATGTCCAGCGCGGAGCCGCAATAGGTGCAGCCATCCTTGCAGCGGGTGTTGCAGAGCAGCTTTATAATATTCTCAATGCCCGGGAAATTATATATGAGCCACGGCGGCGTCACCGAATGGTGATCCCGCGTTCCGATAAGTGCGAGGGAGTACGCAAGCTCCGTCGGTCTTTGCGAAATAAAGGTTTCAAGCTCCGCGTTTTCGCATATTTTTCCGCTATATTCTTCGCGGATAAGCTCCGATATGTTTTCGTCATCGGAGGTGTAATCGAGATAATCAAAAAATCCGCAAAACTCCTTTTCCGATTTAAGCAGCAGATAAAATATTTTTTTGAGATTTTCATTCAGCGAAAGAAACGCATTTACCTCGTCATAAAACAGCTTTTGCGCTTTTTTTGAATCGTTCAGAGGATTATTCAGCTCGTCGCAAAGCAGCTTATCGTCTTTTACCAGCGCGTGATAGGGGCGCTCCGGAAAAAGCAGCGGCGATAGGTACAGCGTATCTATATATTTATCTGTAACTGCGGTATTTGTCGCGGGAAGTATATATTTCAGATCGTGATGGATAATATTATGTCCGCAGAGAAATTCCGCTCCTGAAATAAATTCGGAGAACTCATTTACAGAAACAGAATGTAGCTCGCCGCCGTTTTCAAAAACCGCGCCCAGATCCTTTATTATATTATCGCTGCCGATCTCGCTGTCAATAAACACTATGCTCTTTCCCATGATGTCACAACCTTTACCTGAATTATATTGATATTATAGCATATGGGGAGGTAAAAATCAAGGCAAATAGTGATTGCCTGATAATTATGTAAAGACTTCGTTCGCTGATAGCTCTGTAAGAATATTATATCATTTAATCATATAAAAGATATCTGATTGATAGTTGTGAATATATCCAAAAGATATATAATAATATCTAATAGATATATCAGATGAGAAATGATCTCGCGGAGGTGCATAATGGATCTTAAAGCAATCGGAAGCCGTATAAAGGCGGAAAGGAGGAAAGTCGGGCTTACACAGGAGGGACTTTCCGAGATAGTGAGTGTTACACCACACTATATTTACGAGATAGAGCGCGGAATGAAGGCGATGTCGGTAGAAACGCTTATGAACCTGTCTGAGGCGCTGGAGCTTTCCGTAGATTATATTTTATATGGGATACAAAGGAGAAACCTCGGAAAGGTTTACAGAATGCTTGACGAAATGAGCGACGAGCGGCGCATACGGGCGGAGGAAGCTATTGAAAAACTCCTGCCTTATTTAAGATAATTAATGATCCTGCGGGTGATTTCCGCAGGATTTTTCATTTCAGTACCGGAAAATATTTATTTTTATCGGTACCGAAATACATTGAACATTAAGCTCCCATAAAGTAAAATATAAGTGAAAGGAGCTGATGATATGGAAAGGGATATTATTCGGAAATATCTTGATATCAAGGAAACCAAAAGTGGGATACTTACGGAGGGTGGAAAATGCCTTTATCTTTACGGTAATATCTGCTGCGGGGCACGGTGCAGACGCTTTTGCCTGCGCTCGGAGCAGACAGAGATATGCTCGGAGTATGCGGAGGGCTTTCTGATCATGAGGAGCGGGGACAGGTGCAGTGTCTATCACAACTCAAAAAGGATGCTGAAGGTCAGAGAACTGATAGTGCTGTATGAGATTAATTTTGAGCAGTCCTCCATGTTCGGAGTTTTTTCGGGAGGAAAAGACCTGCCGCTGGCGGATTCCCACTTTACCGACAGGAGGATCTCCGAGCTTATAGACCGCCTTATCATGGGCAGCGAGCCCTCCGATACCGCAGCGGACAAAAGGCTCGAGGCGCTGGAGCAGGCGGTGATAACGGGGGAGGTGAACGCGCTGAACGATCTGTTTATTCACGGAAAGCCGATCGAATAGCGGTTGCATTGTACCGGAAAAAGTTGTATAATAACGTCAAGGAATTTATTATCAGCGAAAGGAACGTGAAAATATGTACAAAAAAGCTGACATTATCCAGCAGAATGTCGCGGATTGGTTGGATAACGGCGATCCGACGGATATGCCCTTTGCGGCGATGGAACATATCGGCTATGATCTGTCGCCGGAAGAAAAGCTTGCCGCGCGCGGGGTGACGCGGGAGGAGGCTCTTGAAAGAGCGGATGCGGACGAAAGTGAGTTCAGAAGACTGCTCGAGGTCTGCGGAATATCGGAGGACCGGATGGCTCCGATATGGGTCAGGCTTGTGCCGCTTTGCAAGGAGAAGCTCACCGAGGAAAGGCTCGCGCTGCTGTTAAGATTTTTTTCCGGCTACGAGCCCGATGAGCGTCCCGGCGATCTCGAGGAGGACGATATCATACTGCGCTGGATATCGAAAACCGAACAGCTTTACGGCAATATCGGCGAGCTGAAAATGAGAAAGAAAAATACGGGCAAATGGCGCGCTATTGCGGCGCAGGCGAAAAAATCCCGTAATAAGCCTGAAGATATCAAAGACGACAGCTCGTTTTCTGTCGTATTCAATATGCTTTGTAAAGAGGGATACGTGGGCGGTATGAAGGAGCCGGAGATCTTACGGGAAAACCTGCGGAATATCGCGGGACTTATCAAGGGAGAACCATTCCTAAAAGCGGTTGAGCCGCTCGTATATTTTCAGTCCTTTTTAAGGCATAGGAAGAAAATGCTTGCAAATGAGGACTATATTCCGAACATCAGAAATGTTTTTAACTATTTTTCATATCTTTCAGCAAAACCCGATTATGACAAGGAACCCAACGAGGATACCGTCAACGAAAAGCATAACCGCCGCGCGCTTTACTGTCAGCTTTATCTGGATATGATGGAGTGCTTTCCGAAAGCGGACAGAGAGCTTTGCGACGAGGGATTTCTGTGGTGCTCCGACCTTTCCGACTGGTATGATCAATTTGCGGAGGGCGGAGAGATGATACCGCTTTCGACTTGCGGATTTATATTGGCTTCGTCGGTCATGTGTATTGATCCCGAGAGCGGCTATGAGGGCTCCGCAAACGCGTCGTGGGAGCAGGTGTATGAATACGAGCGGGCGCTCGACAGGCAGGGCAAAGGCGTTCTTGACAAACATAACAGAAAGATATTGAAAGCGATCGACGGCATTAAATTTGACGATCTGGAGCGCTATATTTCTGACGGAGCGGCTTTTTTCAATGAGATATGGAGCGGATATTCCGAGAAAATCAAACCCCAAAATTACGATGTTGAGCGGGCTATACTTGCACGGAATATAGAAATCAGATTTAACGAGCTCCTTTGTGGGGAACTGTGTGAGATCTTGGAGAAATATCTTATTTCGGAGGACGATCTGATTTGAATTTATATGAAAGGAAAATAAAAGATGGATAGTATGAGAATTGAAGAAGTCCCCGAGCTTATTCCGAAGCCCGTCCGCGCCGGGACCGTAAGCTTGAGAAAGCCGTCTGACGCGGGCGCTGATGATACGGATAAACTGGAGCAGGCTATTGCGGAAAGCAGGGAAATCATCGGGGAGCTGAAACGCTCCATTGTACCGCCCTCCACCGAGAAGCTGCCTTTTTACTGCATAAATCTGCCCTATGTTACTGATCCGTTTACCGAATACAAAACCAAAAGCGAGGCAAGGCACAAGGCGGCGGATCTGCTAAGACCAGCCTACGAGGGGCGCGAAAGGGAGGTGCGCAAGGCGGCTGTGAGAGCCGTAAAGGATATCCGCCGCGTAAGCATATATGAGGAAAGCGATGACAATTTCTGTTACCGTACCGAGCAGAAAGCTCTGGAGGCTCTGTGCAACTGCGGGAAGCTATTGGAGAATGCAGGCGCGGAGCCGCTGCCCGACATTGATAAGCTTTGCCGTCCGAATGAGGGATTTGACGAGGACGACGTTTTCGAGCTGCTGCACGACGATATCGTTAAAACAAACGGTCCGTTTTCACTGGAAAGCTACTTGTCAAGCAACGGCGAGATGATAAAGGACGACTGCAACGGGATATTCAATATTACTTATCGCTATTTCGGGGTTTGTAACGCGGCGCAGGATATGAAAAAGGATATAGAGCAGTCCGTTCGGCTTTGCGCTGGAGCTCGCTTGGCAAAGAGCCGCGGGCGCGGCGGAGCGGTAAGCTTACGCTTGAATAATTATAACGGCTTTCCGCGGCGGCGGGGGGGTCGCGATAATGTATCAAATCGCACGGACTATCAATGCTAACAGGTCTTTTTGTGCCTTATAGATATATTTGTACAAATAATGCAAAAAACTGTTGAAAAAGCCGGAAAAATATGATATAATATAGATGGTTTTACGGATTAGGGCTTACGGTTCGGTGAATATATCTGACAGCAACAAGTTTTACAGGGAGGTTAAAATGTCTTCTTCAACAAGGAAAATAAACACCGGCAACAGGTTACTGGTATGTGCGTTCTGTGAGCATTGGTATGATCCGACTTTTTCGCATATCCGTCCCTGCAGGCAGGACAAGCTGATGATGTGGTGGGAGTACGACTACGGCGTCAAATCCATATGTAAACTTAGGCGAAAGGATACTCTTTCCAACAGCGTATGTACGAATTTTGAAAGGAAGAATTTTAAATGAAAACTATTGAAGAGATTCAAAGCGAGCTGAGAACGCTGGCACATGAGCTGGAGGAGCTTAAAGAGAGCCGCTCCGCGGGCGAGAGGGAAATAGATTTTGAGCGGCTGTCCATTGACGGCTCGCATAAGCCGATCACTCCGCACCCGCTTGAAAATTATGATGAATATGCTCAGAAGTGTTATCTTACAATGCTGCTGACCGTGGCGCGCTTTGACGATGATAAACTGCCCGTCAGCCTGCTTTTCGCGCACAGACTGGCGTTTGGAATGAGATATCTCATAAAGGGCGAGAATTTACAGGAGGAGTACATAGCCGCGCAGACGCTTTCCTATAAGCAGCTTGACGATCTTGTCGAGGTCTTTAAGGGAACTGATGAGCGGCTTATGCTGATACTTGAATGTATGCTTACCGCCGGAATGTTTGGCAAGGGCAAAAAGGACGCGATAGATTATATAGTTCAGCTTTCGCAGCTTTTGGAGCTAAGCAGGGACGATATGGTTTTCCTCAGCAATATGGCGGCGGTTATACTTACTCAGGATTTGAATGCTTATAAATGCGATATTCGGAATAGTTATGAAATTTTCAATTGTTACTTAAATGATGTTGTTTTTGAGATGATTATTATTCATGAAAATAAAATGGTAGAGTATGATAAACTTCTCAGAAACGATTCTTTTTTTGAATGGTCAGCTTCTTGGGCGTTTAAGATTGAGTGTGTCCATTGTTCACTGTTAGACAATAAAATTGAATATAAATGCGAATATGTTAATAGGTGTAGAGATCTTCTTACTAATAAAATTGTTGTGCTAAAATATGCAGATACAAATAAAATGGATGAGTTAAGAAATCATTTTAGGAAATCTTCAAATTATAAGAGCGAATTTAATGATTTCATTTCATCCAATGGAGTTATTACGTTGGTGCAAAATGTAAATAAGAACTTTGTTTTGCTTGTTGATACTGGTAAAGTAATACCAAACTGTCCCATCGGTGTGGAGGCTCATCCATTAATTCCCCCCTCTGTAATCCAAAAAAATTTTAAAGAAGCTTTAAATGAGTATTTAAATTCTTTAGACTAGGAGAAAAATTACAATGAAAAAGAAATTTACCCCCGATTTTAACACTGCTCTCGACATAGCAGAGAAGTACGAATTGAACGACAATGCCGATAAGCTCGGGGCGGCGCTTGCCGAAATTCCCGATTTTAAGGTGACCGCACCGGTCGTCGGCGGATTCAGCACAGGAAAAAGCTCGCTTATCAACGCGGTTATAGGCGAAACTCTTCTGTCAACAAACATTACCCCCGAAACTGCCGTGCCGACGGAGATAACCTATGGTGACGATACGGTCACACTTGTGACAAGCAGCGGAGCAGAGAGTTTTATTCCGCTTTCGGAGTTTGATTCAAAACAGCTTGCCGCGGAAAAATATTCTGTTGTGAGAATACGTTCGTCAAACGCGTTTTTTGCGCAAATACCCTCAATAAAGCTGGTAGATATGCCCGGCTTTGATTCGGGTATAGATGTGCACAATAAGGCGATAGATAACTATCTTCCCGCAAGCCTTGCGTATATTCTGACAGTGTCGGCGGACGAGGGAACTCTCCGCGCAAGCATAATCTCTTTCCTTAACGAGCTTAAGCTGTACAATCTGCCGGTATATACGGTCATCACCAAGGCAAACAAGGCGGTTCCGGAGGTAATAGAGCAGCTTAAGGCGCATATCGCGGAAACTGTCCGCCGATTCCTTAAGATAAATGATCCGAAGGTCACCGTTACCACTGCAAAGGGAAAGGTCGATGTTGACGGATTTAAAGATTTTCTGATGGAGCTGCAGAGCAACAGTGATGATATTTTTAATTCGCATTTTGCCCAGAAGCTGGATTCTGCTTGTGGAGAGATTGAAAAATATCTTACCGAGTGTTGTAAAAATGCTGATTTGACACTCGATGATCTAAAGTTGCAAAAAGAGCAAGCAGAGCGGGCATTTATGGAAATCGGAAAAAAATTTGACGAGGAAAAGCAGCGCTTTGATGATCAGGTTGAAAGATGCATTTCTGTAATAAAGTCAAAAATTGCATCCGATCTGAACGCCAGCGTTTCCACGATTGAAGGGTATATCCTTCAAAACCAGGAAACTGCCATAAAGGAAAAGATAAATTCAATCATACGTACTGCCTATACTCTCGGAATACAGACAGAGCTTGAGCCGCGCGTGAAAAAATATATCACAAATGTAGAAAATGCAATTCAAGTTGGCGTTCATGCCGGAAAAGTTGAAATTCCGGAGGAAGATCTTCGTAACGATACAGAGATAAAAAATACTCTGATCAATGTTACGCAAACTGCCGCACCCGCTATCGGAGCGGCAATCGGGACGTTAATTGCCCCCGGATTGGGTACGGCAATAGGTTTGGCTCTAGGAACGTTAGCTACACTGTTCATAAATCTGGGTTTCAATACAAAGCAGAAGGCTCAAAAGGAGCAGCTCGCCAAGCAGCAGGCTCAGCAGATCATTAACAGTGCCGCCGAAGAGGCTGGGAATAAGGTCGCAGCGGTAATATATCAATATAAAGATAAAATCAATGAGAGCCTAAACGATGAAATAAAAAAGGAGCGGGAGCTTAGAGAGAAGTCCCTCACGGATTGTGAGGAAAAGCTCGCGCTGGAAACGGAAGAGAGGGAACGCAGAAATGCGGAATTGAAATCAGATATAGAGGTCATAAGAGGTATTAGAAATGGAATTTGAAGAGCTTTTAAAGAATTTTTCCTTATTAAAAAGAATAATCAGCCCCGTTGACAGCACGGCGGAAAGAACCGATCTGTCAGCGCTGGAAAGGCTGATCTTCACTCAATTGCCCGAAACGCTGGCTGACAACGCGCCGTCGAATTTTCCGCAGCTCTATTTCGATTTTAAATATGAATATGAGCGCTTCAAGGATTTTATATTGTATGAAAAGCTGATCAGCAAGAATGTGGTGGCGCTCGGCGGCGGTTTTTCCAGCGGAAAATCCAGCTTTCTGAACTGCCTGCTGGATCAGAAGGTGCTGCCGGCAAATATAAATCCGTCAACCTCCGTGCCGGCTTATCTGGTGCACGATGATACTTCCTCGGTATACGGTATAAACACATTCGGCAGCCGTATTGATATGGAATTCGATGAGGTTAAGGCAATATCCCACGGCTTCGGTAAGACCGAGGACGAGAGCGAGGCAACTCTGGGACATATTCTTGAAAGCATATTCATATCCTCGCCGGCTCAGCGGTTTGAGAATATCGCGCTGCTGGATACTCCCGGGTATTCCAAGGCGGAAAGCTCGGATTATTCCGCAAAGACCGATGAAAAGATAGCCAGAGCACAGCTTAATTCCAGCAACTATATTCTGTGGTTCGTGCAGGCTGACGCGGGAACTATCACCGAGGAGGATATAAAATTTATCAATTCGCTCAACAAGGATATTCCGCGCCTGATAATCGTAAACAAGGCTGACAAGCGTCCTCCCGAGGAGATCGCGGCGGTAGTCGCGAAGATAAAAGAGGTGCTTGATATTAAGGGAGTTCCCTATGTGGACGTGCTTACCTTTTCCCGCAAAAAAGACTTTCACGATGACAGAGAGAAAATATACGCGCAGCTTGACGAGTGGAACAAGGCAGTGTATGAGAGCCGTTTCGCGTACAATTTCAAAGTGCTGTTTACCAAGTGCAAGGAATTTTACGATGAAAGCATCGACGAGGAAAGCAAGCGGCTTAACCGCCTGAATAAAGCGGTCACATTATCAACGGACGACACCGTGACCGAGTGTCTTACCTCTCTTTTAAGTGAAATTAAGCGCAGCATAACCGATCTGAAAGACCGCAAGGAAAGCCTGAAACAGCTTCAGAACGAATTTTTCGGCGAGATAAAGAGGGTAGGGGACGCGGTCAATATAACCATGCCCGAGCCCTCGGAGATCGATCTTATACGCGACAAGGCGGTAGACCCTAAGTCGGTTCTGGACGAGTATTGCCTGAAGAACGGCATTAAGCCGAATGCCGATCTGGCGATAAGTCTTGTGAATATATTCGCGGACATAAAGCCCGTGTATGAGGGTGTAAGAAAGGTCAGGGAGATCGATTCCGAGCTGTCGAAGTCGGTTTACGACGCGATAAATATTGACGCGACGGATATCAAGTTTGATTTTTCCTTTGAGGGAATAAGTGAAAAAGCAGGTTCTATCAGCACAGCGGTAAAAAATTTAAAGGTAAATGCGAAAGGGGTAAATCTGTGATGGCAAAAAAAGCGGTAAATACAGCGGTTGAAACTATCCGCACAAATATGGAAAAGGAGCGCCCGAAAAATCACCCGATAAAGGAGCACCCGCTTTCGGAGTGCGATGAATATGTCCGCAAGCTCTACATTGACGCTCTCTGCGTGATAGCGCAGTAT
>CAJTMU010000049.1 GCA_910577365.1 uncultured Oscillospiraceae bacterium
TTTCCCGCCCGATAACGGTTATCCGGAATACTATATGATATGCAAACCGCACAAGTTCGCGGGCAATGGAGTAAAACATCACAGTCTCTCCTTTATCAACCCGCACACAAGCTCCACGGACTGCTCAAAATCAAGCCCCGACGTATCTGCCAAAACAGCGTCCTCCGCAGCTTTCAACGGAGCCGCCGCGCGGTGACTATCATTATAATCCCGCTTGTTAAGATCATTCAGCACCTCTTCAAAGGTTACCTCGCGCCCCTTGGCTTTAAGCTCGTCAAAACGTCTTTTCGCACGTATCTCTGGAGAAGCAGTAAGGAATATTTTTACCCTTGCATTCGGAAGCACTACTGTTCCTATATCCCGCCCGTCCATTATAACATTGTTTTTTTCGGCAAAATCACGCTGCATGCCAAGAAGAGCGCTTCTTACCTCGGGAACGGCGGACACTGCTGATGTCGCCATAGAAATTTCAGGAAGTCTTATCTCCTCGGACACATCCTCGCCGTTAAGAAAAATATGCTGAATTCCGTCAATGATACGAATTTCGAGAGAGATATCCCCAAGCTGCGCCGCAATATCCTCCGGTGAGCTCATATCTGCGTTTTTCCTGCGGCAATGCAGTCCGACCGAGCGATACATAGCACCCGTATCAACATAAACATATCCGAGAGCCGACGCGGCTGCGCGGGCTATCGTGCTTTTTCCCGCACCGACGGGACCGTCAATTGCGACGGAAACAAACTCCGACATCATTCAGAACTCCGAATAGGCAATTGTCAAAATCGCCTTAATCATAGAAAAGGGTATAGTAACCCTATAATCTATCACGTTATATTATAACACATCTATTATAAAATTTCAAGGGCTTTTTTATTTTTTTTTGCCTATTCGGGTCTTTTTTTGCAGCCACGGCATACGAAACCGCAATCGAGAGTTTTTTTATTTGATTTATCCCGTCGAATTTACAGCGAATAAATCACATTTTAACGCGCAAGCTAAAATGGAAGGGAGCTGATTATTACGGACAAATATCCATTCCCCACGAAACACGGCTATAACGAGCTTGATTCGGAAGATTTTATGAGCACAAGCTCCGCCGCAGACTGCACAGGGCTTATCCCATCTGAGCCGCAGACTCAGAGTGAGTATGACAATTACGCGGAGTTATACAATTTTCTTCCGCCATATTCTGCTGAAGACTCAAGGCGGTACGGTGACTGACTTTGCAGATTTTTCGCGGCATATCCTCCGTTAAAAAACGACGGAGGATATGCCGTTTTTTGGGCTTTCTAATGCGGCTCCCCAATTAAACTCTCTGTTGAAAACCTTGTTGAAAACGTTTAAAACGCTTCTTTCAGAGCGTTTGCAAACTCTATAAAACAGAGATTTTACAATGCAAAATTTTCAATAATGAGGAAAAATCCGCAGGATTACTGTGTTTATTTCAGAATTTTATAAGGAAATCAGCGGAATTTCTGCCGCAAATTTTTCTTTGGGCGGGTTTGCAAACACCACTCAGCGAATAGCTGACATAATCAAAGCATAATATGAGTTGGCCAGCTTGTATATAAATTGTTGAATTACTATGAATTATTTAAATTTGGAATCTTCCGCGACCCGCCTTAATGCGCCGCACTTCGCTACGCTCCGTGCCGTTCACTAAAGCTCTCGCAAAAATTTCCTGCGTCAACATTGCGTTGCTATAACTTTTGCTAAAAGCTGATAAAAGCATAATGATTTGACCTGTCGGTTTCTTTGATTAAGCTGAAATATTTTGTTTTGAGCAATGTTTCCTGAACATCACTCCGATTCCCCTCGCTTTTCCGAAAGCTCCGCATCTGCAAAAACCACTATGCTTCCTCCGCCCGTATGAAGAACAGTAAGAACGGGGCTTCCAAACAGCCTGACGCCGTTCGTCCATAAAATATTATTTTTACTTAAACGCTTGGTTTTTTTGATAAAAACACCGCTGTGTATAAAAATTTCGCTGCCATCATCAGCATAATCAAGTCTTTTAAAATACAAATACCACCAACCCGCTGCTGCCGCTCCGCCAAGGCTCAGAATTATCCCTATAAAGATCACACCCGATGAAGCTAACACAACACCTGCCGCCGCTGCTGCGACGGGCAGAAGCATAATAAACCGGAAGCCGACATGTATTTTTTTCATATGTTTATCACCGATCTCTCAACCCGTTTTTTCAATAAAATCCCCCACGTTGAATAAAATTATGCAATATTACAAAATAAATAGGTTACTATTGACAAAACAATTTAACAGTGTTAAAATATAAACCGAGTTAAGTAAACATTAATAGGGGGTGTATATGTGAAATGCCTTTTAGAGAAGCTGAAAAAGGAAACTGAACTTGAAACGCGGCTGTCGCGCGAGGATTATGACAGGATGCTTAAAAGCATTCGGCAGATGATGAGCGTCGATACGACCGCTCTGCTGAAAAATATAACACTTGCGGAGCTGAAGCTGATATACTGTGTTGATGAGCATTTTAAGGAGCACGGCAGACCATTTTCCTCCACAGAAGCTGCTGAACAGCTTGGAATATCCGCTCCCGCGGTTTCAAGAACTGTAAAAGGGCTGGAGGTCAAAGGTTTTCTGGAAAGACGGCTTGATGACAGCGACCGCAGGAGCGTAAAAATCATCATCACGGAAAAAGGGCAGAGCGTACTTGAGGAAAATATGAGGAGATGCATAGCGCTGCTGGACAGTGTATTCACAAAGTTTTCTGACAAAGAGCTTGCGGATATGGTAAGGCTGCATTGCAAATTCAGCGATGAATTGATGAGAATAACCTCAAATATAAATGGAGAATAGATTACATTATAGCAGTCGGATATTGGCGGTTAGTCACGCGCTTAAAGCAACGCCTATAATCGTGGAGCAAAGGCGCGTTTAGCGGCAAGGAACAAAACGTACCGTGCAGGAATTTTCCGCAAGCCGGCGGCAAGGCGGGGTAAAGCGCAGCGAAACGGAGTTTTGCCGCCGAGGCTAACGAAGTTTTACGCAAAGCGTAAAACGTAGTGGTGCGGAAAATTCAAATTAGAAATGCGAAAAGAACAACGCCATAACCAAGGTGCAAAGGCGCGTTCAAAGGCAATGGGCAAAACGCCCGCGCAGGAATTTCCGCAAGCCGGCGGCAAGGCGAAGTGAAGCGCAGCGAAACGGAGCATTGTCGCCGAGTCTAACGAAGTTTTACGCAAAGCGTAAAACGTAGTGGTGCGGAAAATTTAAATTAAGATAAGGAGATAATATGCTGGAGATCAAGAACATAAACAAGGATTATAAAGCGGGGAACGACGTTGTTCACGCGCTGAGAGACGTGTCAATATGCTTTCGGGAGAGCGAGCTGGTGTCTGTTCTGGGACATTCGGGCTGCGGAAAGACCACTCTGCTTAATATTATAGGCGGGCTGGATCAGTATACGTCGGGCGACCTGATAATAAACGGAAAGTCCACCAAGCAGTTTAAGGCTCGGGACTGGGATACTTACAGGAACCACTCGGTGGGATTTATTTTTCAGAGCTACAATCTTATACCGCACCAGACCGTGCTTTCAAATGTGGAGCTTGCGCTGACGCTTTCGGGCGTGTCTAAGTCGGAGCGCAGGCAGCGGGCTGAAGAAGCGCTGGAAAAGGTGGGGCTTGGCGACCAGATTAACAAGCGCCCAAATCAGATGTCTGGCGGACAGATGCAGCGCGTTGCCATCGCGAGAGCGCTGGTGAACGACCCCGACATACTTCTTGCGGACGAACCGACGGGCGCGCTGGACAGCGAGACCTCGGTGCAGATAATGGATCTTGTGAAGGAGATAGCCAAGGACAGGCTGGTCATTATGGTAACTCATAATCCCGAGCTTGCGGAAAAATACTCCACAAGAATAGTCAAGCTGCTGGACGGCAGGATAGTCGGGGACACCATGCCATTTGACGGCAAAGCTGAGGATGAGAAAAAGCCCGCAGCAAGCAAGGGGAAGAAAAAGACCTCTATGTCGTTCGCAACGGCTCTGGCACTGTCGCGCAACAATCTGCTCACGAAAAAAGGGCGCACGTTCCTCACCTCGTTCGCGGGAAGCATAGGGATAATAGGCATCGCGCTTATCCTCTCACTGTCTCACGGAGTACAGGCGTACATAGACAGTGTGGAGCGCTCAACGCTGTCCTCCTATCCAATTTCTATACAGCAGGAGACCGTGGACTACTCCAGCCTTATGCAGTCCATGATGGGCATACGCGAGGACAGCTTTGAGGGCAGAGAGGAAGACAGGATTTACACCAACGATATCTCCACCGAAATGATGAAAACCATGCTTTCCGAGCTTCAGACCAATAATCTCGCGGAATTTAAGAAATATATCGAGAGCAACCCCGATAATATTCTGGACAGCGTATCGGAAATACAGTACAGCTACTCCCCCTCGCTGTATATCTATGGCAGGGATCTGAACGATAATATTCTGCGCGTAAATCCCTCAACGGTAATGGAAGCAATGATGGGAGAGGGCATGGCAAACACGCTCACCCAGATGGATTCCACCTATTCCACGCTTATGGGCGGCGGAATATCCATGAGCAGAATGGACGTGTGGAACGAAATGCTTGGAACGGAGATTATCAAAGACCAGTATGAAGTGCTTGCGGGACGGCTACCGAACAGCTATAACGAGGTGGTGCTGATAGTAAACGAGCACAATGAGCTGGCGGATGTGACGCTGTACTCGCTTGGCCTGCGCGATCAGACTGAGCTTAACGGCATGATGGCTTCGGTGATGGCGGGTGAAAGCTTCGACCTTGACACGGGAGATATGTCGTTCAGCTATGATGAGCTGTTGGATTTGTCGTTCCGCCTTCTGGTTCCGTCGGATTTTTACAGCGAAAACGATGAGGGCGGCTTTGACGATATGAGCAAAGACGAAGAATTTATGGCTCAGGCTTTGGAAACCGCTCCCGAAATAAAGGTGGTTGGGATAGTGCGCCCCGACGGGGATTCGCTGTTAAGCTCCGCGAATAACGGCGGTATCGGCTACACCCACGCCCTGACGGAATTTATGATAGGCAGAACCAACGAGAGCGCGCTTGTTAAGAAGCAAAAGGATAACCCCGATGTGGACGTGTTCACCGGCATAGAGTTTCCCAAGGACAGCGAAACACCCGAGGAGCCTATGTCCCGCGAGGAAGCGATGTCCATGATAATGGGCATGATGAGCGGAGAGCAGCTTGCGCAGCTTTCACAGGGAATTATGGAAACGCTGACGCAGGAACAGCAGATGTCGCTTATGCAGCTTCCCGCCGAGCAGCAGCAGGCGGCTATGATGGAAATGGCAGACCCCGCGCAGCTTTCCGCGTTGTTTATGAATGTAATGACAGCGGAGCAGCTCAGCGAACTTATGTCGCTGACCGAAGAACCAGAGAGCACCGAGGCCACCTATGAAGGAAATCTTGAGATACTGGGCGTTGCCGACCTTGCCAAGCCAAGCTCGATTTCGATTTACGCAAAGGACTTTGACGGAAAGGAAGCTGTAACAAAATTCATTTCCGACTACAACGATTCAAAGGTTGCCGCTGACAAGCAGGAGGACGTCATAAACTACACGGATTACATGGGATTGATGATATCCTCCGTCAGCACCATAATAGATTCTATTTCCTATATACTCATCGCTTTTGTGGCGATATCACTGATAGTTTCCTCCATTATGATAGGTATTATAACATATATCTCGGTTCTCGAGAGAACAAAGGAGATAGGCATACTGCGCGCTATCGGCGCTTCAAAACGCGATATCTCACGAGTATTCAACGCCGAAACGCTTATCGTGGGGTTCTCTGCGGGCGCTATCGGAATAATCGTGACCCTGCTGCTCAATATACCAATAAATATTATAATAGAACACCTTACAGATATCTCAAATATGTCAAAGCTGCCATGGCAGGGCGGGCTTATCCTTGTGGTAATCAGCATGCTGCTTACGCTTATAGCTGGACTGTTCCCCGCAAAGGTTGCGGCTAACAAAGACCCAGTAGAGGCTTTGAGGACGGAATAACAGCGAAAATAATAAAAACAAAGCCCGCGGCGCTGCTTCCGTGGGCTTTGTTATACAACTCACCTTATTATTTCGTCTATGTTTTCCGCATAATCCGCAAGACTGTTCATGTAATAATCCGCAGCGCGGCGCAGCTTTGACTGTTCAGGTTCACCGATATCTCTTACCGCCGCAACCGCAAAGCCGGCTCTTTTCGCTGTTTCCACAGCATGGAGAGAGTCCTCGAAAACTATCGTTTCCGCCGCCGTGCCGCCCGCCATTTGTGCCGCCGCAAAGAAAATATCCGGAAAATGCTTGCTGCCGTATTTTTCGCAGCTTGCCAATCCCTTAAAATATTTTATCAGCCCCAAGCGCTCCAGCGCTGCCCGCGACAGTTCCTCGTCCCCCGCCGTGGCAAGGCTCATTGAGATGCCACGCTTTGAAAGCGCCCGCAGAAGCTCTGCCGCACCCTGTTTTGCAGTAACTTTAAACCTATAAAAATCCGATATGATACTCTTAAGCCCTAACAATATCTCCTCTGCCGCCATCTCAGGCAGATAATCCCGCTGCATCAGCTCCGCTCCTTCTCCCAGCGACAGGCGCAGCAGCCTGTCCGATAGACCGTCACGCGGCTCTGCTCCGCAGGCACGAAGAAAACGCTCTCCAAGCTCCGCCCAAATCGGCGAACTGTCAAGCAAAGTTCCGTCAATATCAAAAATCGCGCTTTTTATCATATTATCTCCTGTATTTTCCTCATCAGCACGTTTTTATTCTTTACACATTTCAAATTTCTTTCGGTCTATAATTTAAATTGCTGTTTTAATTGACGCACGTCAATCTTAAATCTATGATACATCAAAAAAACAAATGCTCAATCAACGTCTTGACTCCTATTCCAATCAGCACCAGACCGCCAACCAGCGACGCCTTTGCACCCAACAGCAGACCAAAGCGCTTTCCGCCCAGTGCGCCAAAAAGGCTTAATGCAAAAGTTACCGCCCCGATAAATAAAAACGAAAAAATTATTTCTGTTTTAAAAGCGGCAAACGTAACGCCGACTATAAGCGCGTCTATGCTTGTAGCGGCTGCCTGTGCCAGCATAGTGGGAAGCGTAATCGAACGCACAGCCGACTGCTCCGGCTGTGCGGATCTTCCCGATTTAAGCTCGCCTATGCTTTCGATCACCATTTTTCCACCGATAAATCCCAAAACCGCCATCGCAAAAAGATGATCCCATCTGCTAATCAGACCAGCAAAACCAGATCCGATAAAATACCCTATTATTGGCATTATTGCCTGAAATGCCCCAAAGAGCGCAGCAATTAACACCGCCGTCCGTCCGCGCTTTATCATAAAACCGTCCGAAACCGCTGCCGCAAAAGCGTCCATCGATAAACCCACTGCCAATAAAATCAACTCGGCAAAAGACATAAAACACCCCCGCCAAAAATGACACTCGTCCAACACAAACATTAAATTTTATGTGGAAAATCTCATTAACAGAACAGGGCTTGACAAAATTACCCGAATATGCTATAATGTTCACAAAATACGTTTATGTGAACGGAGGTAGCGGCGTGCATAAGGTCAAAGCAAAGGGTATCCTGTCCTCGGAAAACGGAATGAACGTATACCGCGGCTGCACTCACGGCTGCGTATATTGCGACGCGCGCAGCGATTGCTACAATATGCAGCACGATTTTGAAGACATCGAGGTAAAAGAAAACGCGCCCGAGCTGCTTGAAGCGGCAATTCGGGCTAAACGCAGACGCTGCGTTATCAGCAGCGGAGCAATGTGCGACCCATATCTCCCGATAGAGGCGGAGCTTAAAATCACTCGCCGCTGCCTTGAAATTATTGAACAATACCGCTTTGGCGCGGCGCTTCTTACCAAATCCGACCTTATAATGCGAGATATTGATCTTCTCGACAGCATCAACCGCTCCTCCGGAGCATATGTCCAGATGACCCTTACCACCGCGGACGACGAACTGTGCCGTATCGTCGAGCCGAACGTCTGCACTACCTCACGGCGGTTTGAAGTACTTTGTGAGATGAGGGAGCGCGGGATACCAACAGTAATATGGCTGTGTCCAATTCTTCCGTTTATAAACGACACAGAAGAAAACATTCTGGCAATAGTTGATATGACAAAAAAGGCGGGCTGCTTTGGAATAATATCATTCGGAATAGGATTGACCCTGCGCAGCGGCGACCGCGAATACTATTACCAGGCGCTGGACAGGCATTTCCCCGGCTTGAAGCGGCGCTATATCGAGACCTACGGCAGCGCCTATGAGCTTCCCGCGCAGAACGGCGAAAGACTGTGGAAGCTGCTTGTCTCGGAGTGCGAAAAATCGGGAATAGAGTGGAGAAGCGACGTAATTTTTCACAAAATGCGCCAAATTAAGGAAAGCGAACAGCTTACGCTGTTTGATATGTAGATGTTCCGCGGTTTATGTCAGAAATCAATCAAGGAACACCTTTAAATTTTTGCTTCTCGACTGCTGGCGCAGCTTGCGCAGAGCCTTTGCTTCTATCTGGCGGATACGCTCACGGGTAACTTTGAATTCCCTGCCCACTTCCTCAAGAGTATGGGCGCGGTCACTGCCAATCCCATACCGGAACTTGAGCACGTCGCGCTCCCTTTCGGGCAGAGTGTCCAGCGCCTTGTTCAGCTCATCCTTGAACACCGATTTCATGGCGGTGTCTATCGGCGCGGGCGCGTCCTCGTCTGGGATAAAGTCGCCAAGAAAGCTGTCCTCCTCTTCACCTACGGGCGCTTCGAGCGAAACGGGGTCCTGCGCTATGCGTATTATTTCGCGTACACGGTCAGAAGTCATTTCAAGCTCCTCAGCTATCTCGTCTATTGTCGGTTCATGTCCGTTTTTATGGAGCAGCGCGTTCTGCGCCTTTTTAACCTTTGTTATTGTTTCCACCATATGCACCGGTATGCGGATAGTTCTCGCCTGATCGGCTATGGCACGGGTTATCGCTTGTCTTATCCACCATGTGGCATAGGTCGAAAATTTATAACCCTTTGTGTAATCAAATTTTTCTACTGCCTTGATAAGACCGATATATCCCTCTTGGATAAGGTCGAGAAACGACATTCCGCGTCCTGCATAATGCTTGGCGATGCTTACCACCAATCTAAGGTTCGCCTCGATCAGCCTGTCGCGCGCCGACGGGTCACCCCTCGCAATACGCTCCGCAAGCTCCACCTCCTCGTCTGCATTTAAAAGGGGAATCTTTCCTATCTCTTTAAGGTGCATTTTCACAGGGTCGTCAACCGCGACGCCATCTCCCGTGTCCTCGCTGATATCGAGAGCTTTGCTCAGATCACCGTCAATGCTGAAATCGTCTTCAATCTTGATATTGTTGCTTTCAAGAAAGTCATAAAGCTGGTCAATATCCACGTCAATTTCTTCAATGGCATTGTTTATCTGCTGAGAGGTTAGCTTTCCGTTCCGCTTTCCGCATTCCAGAAGCTCATTAAATACAGCCTTTGTAATACTGTTCATATTATATAGATCCTTTCGTTGCAATGCTCCCGAAAACGCCTGAGCGCCGCGATATGCCAATATGTATTTTATTCAAGAAAATCCTTAAGTTTTCTGCTTCTTGTGGGGTGGCGCAGCTTTCTGAGTGCTTTGGTTTCGATCTGACGTATGCGCTCGCGGGTCACCTGAAACTCCTGACCCACTTCCTCAAGCGTCCTCTGACGACCGTCTATAAGACCGAAGCGCAGGATTATAACGCGCTTTTCTCTCTCGGTGAGAGTGTCCAGAACCTCTCCAAGCATGGATTTGAGCATACTGTTGCATGCCTCGTCCGCAGGTGCGGGCGCGTCATTGTCTGGTATAAAATCGCCAAGGTGGCTGTCCTCCTCCTCGCCGATGGGTGTTTCAAGCGACACGGGATCCTGCGCAATCCGGATAATCTCCCGAACCTTGTCCGTGGACATTCCGAGAAATTCCGCTATCTCGTCTTCTCCCGGCTCGCAGCCGTTCTCATGCAGAAGCTGGCTCTGTGCCTTTTTAACACGGGTTATTGTTTCCACCATGTGAACGGGAATACGGATAGTCCTTGCCTGATCAGCTATCGCTCTCGTTATTGACTGCCTTATCCACCATGTGGCATAGGTCGAGAATTTGAAGCCCTTGGTGTAGTCAAACTTGTCCACCGCTTTGATAAGCCCCATGTTCCCCTCCTGAATTAGGTCGAGGAACTGCATTCCGCGGCGCACATACTTTTTTGCTATGCTTACTACAAGGCGCAGGTTAGCCTCGCTCAAGCGCTTTTTGGCGTAGGGATCGCCGCTCGCCATTCTCGCCGCAAGATCAATTTCCTCCTCGGTAGTAAGCAGCGGTATCCTTCCTATCTCCTTAAGATACAGTTTTACGGAATCGTCCGCAAGAACTGCGTCGGCATCAATGCTGTCAATATCATCGTGGTCGGAGCAGTCGAGGATATTGTCGATGTCGAAATCCGCGTCAAAATCGTCCACTACCTTGATATTCAGACGTTCTATTTTTTCATAGAGGCGGTTAATCTGGTCTGCGTCAAAGCTCAGCGCCTCCAGAACGTCGGTAATTTCCCTTGTTGTAAGACTGCCCTTCTGCTTGCCCTGATTCAGCAGCTCCTCCAGTCCTCCGACAGCCGTTTCTCTGTTTTCTGACATTACTTTTTCTTCTCCTTTAATTCTTGTGCTAACTTTTTAATTTCGTCGATTGACATATCTGAAGCAGGCTTTTGCTCCCTGCTCCGATGGTAATCGTTAAGTACGTTTATATAATCCTCCAGCGCGTCCGCGTTAT
Organism: uncultured Oscillospiraceae bacterium; assembly: GCA_910577365.1. Lineage (GTDB taxonomy): Bacteria > Bacillota > Clostridia > Oscillospirales > Ruminococcaceae > CAG-115. Next base: position 10,861 of record CAJTMU010000049.1, read on the forward strand.
ACGCAGATATATCATCGCTGACTATCGCCGTTATTCTTCCCATTTCATTGCCCTCAAATTCCTCATTAAACAAGGAAATATCGGGCACAGCGCCTCTTTCGACAATATTCGACAGGCTATCGAACACTCGGCGGTTAAAATCCGTGGCAAAGCCTTTTTGCAAATGCTCTTTTACTCTGCCAAGCCCCTCCGGATTATGATAGAGCCAGCATATGATGCCCCTCTCTGCCTTTTCTTCGCGCGGAAGCTTATAAGCGTCGGGATTTATCTTATCGCTGTTTCGCGGTCGGATAAGCTCACGGGTTAAGTCCCGTTCGGCGCGGCTTTTGCTGCGCTTCATCTGAACAGCGACAGCCGACCTTACCGCCTCGGAAGGTATTCCCGCATTTCTTGCCGCGCGTGAGATGTACACCTCCCTGTCCAGCGAATCGGATATCCCTGCCAAAAATCCCACAGCTTTTTTCAGATAAGCTGACTTTCCGTCCTCCGTCATCAAATCAAGTCCCTGAGCAAGCTTGTCCATTTCGTAATCAATGGCGCTTCCCGAGCTTTCCACAAGATGACGGAAAGCCTCCGCTCCAAATTTTTTTATAAATTCATCGGGGTCTTTAGCGCCGTCCATCTTCAGCACACGAGCCTTTATCCCTGCCTCAGCGAAAAGATTAATTCCGCGGGAAGCCGCCTTTTGTCCCGCAGCGTCCGAGTCGTAGGACAAAATCACCTCTTTCTTGCCCATTCTTCCCAGAAGCCGCGCCTGATAAGGGGTTATCGCCGTTCCCAGCGACGCCACCGCGCTGTCAAAGCCCGCCTGATGCATAGAGATAACGTCCATGTATCCCTCACAGAGGATAAAGTAATCCGCCTTGGAGTTCTTGGCGTAATTCAGCGCGAAAAGCATTTCCCGCTTCTGAAACACAGGTGTTTCGTCGCTGTTAAGATACTTCGCGGGCATTCCGTCCTGCAAGGCTCTGCCGCCAAACGCGACAATATTTCCCCTTAAATCGAAAATAGGAAACATAAGCCTATTACGGAATTTGTCGTACATTTTATTGTTGTTGCGCGCCAGCAGTGCGCCGTCAGCAAGCTCAAAGTCGCTGTATCCAAGCCCCCTCATATACATATGCAGCTTATGGTAATCATCCGCAGCGTAACCCAGCCCAAAGCGTCGTATCGTATGCTCTGTCAGACCGCGGCCCGTTATGTAACTCATGCCGGATTGTCCTTCAGGGGAGAAAAGCTGCTGATGAAAAAACTTTCCCGCAGCACGGTTCATTTCGTAGAGCCGCCTGCGCTGCGCTTCTCTGCCATCGGTGCGCTCCTCGGGCATTGACATATTAGCCCTCTGCGCCAGAAACTTCACCGATTCTATATAATCAAGATTTTCTATCTGCCGGATAAAGGTGACCACATCGCCGCCAACGCCGCAGCCGAAGCAGTAAAAGCTGTTGGTGGCAGGGTAGAAATGGCAGGAGGGCGTACCCTCGGAATGAAACGGACAGCGGCATACGAAAGTATTACCCGTATGCTTAAGCTCGACGTAGCTCCGCGCAACGTCGATTATATCGTTATTTTCGCGAAGCTCCCGCAGGAACTCCTCTGGCAAAGCCACGCCAACACCTCCATTCCGACAGATGACAAATATGAGCAACGGACCGTTTTTACCGAAATCATTTGCTGCTCACCTGTTTACCTGTTCATTGTAAAAGCTCCATTCCAGCCTTTGGGAATGCAAAGCTCCTTAAAATAATTCACCGCGTAGTCGTCAGTCATACCGCTTATAAAATCTCCCACAGCCATGGGAAGATCAAAGTTTTCGGCTATTTTAAGATAAAGCGGCGGCATCTTTCGCGGATTGTCATAAAAATATTTATACAGATATTCAATTATAAAGCCCGCCTTGTCCTTTTCCGCTATTGTGGGCGCGGCGCGGTATACCCTCTCGAACATAAACGCGCGCAGCTCGTCGTGCGCCAGCTGCACCTCGCTGTCCATCTTCACCGTTTCGCCGCTGTTCTCCGCAAGGGAGCGCACCAGCGTGGTAATGCGGGCTGACTTTGTTTTCCCAAGCACCTTTATCGGATTCGCAGGCAGATCGCTCTCGCGAATAACTCCGCCGCGAATCGCGTCCTCAATATCGTGATTTATATAGGCTATCTTGTCGCAGCAGCGAACCACCATGCCCTCATGCGTTTTCGGCATATCCGCCTTGCCGGTATGCCCTACTATCCCGTCGATTACCTCCGCGGTGAGATTCAGACCCGCACCCTCGTTTTCAATATATTCCACGACGCGCCTGCTCTGAAGATTATGTGAAAAACCCATCGGCATAAGCTTGTTCAGAACGCGCTCCCCGTCATGTCCGAATGGAGTGTGCCCAAGGTCGTGCCCAAGCGCTATCGCCTCAGTAAGATCCTCGTTAAGCCCCAGCGCCACCGCGACGGTGCGAGATATCTGACTCACCTCGAGAGTATGCGTAAGGCGTGTGCGGTAGTGGTCGGAGTGCGGGATAAGAAACACCTGCGTCTTATGCTTCAGCCGTCTGAACGCGCGGCAGTGAATTATTCTGTCCCTGTCCCGCTGAAAGTCCGTGCGGAAATCGCACGGCGGCTCATATCTCGCCCTGCCCTTGCTGTCAGCGGCTTTACAGGCGTACTTGCTCAGAATCAGCTGCTCGTTCTCGATTGTCTTTTCACGCGGAAGCATAATCTCACGCCCTTTCTACAATGTTGGCAAAACGGTCGATAAAACCGCCCAGATTGCCTAATACCCTTAAGCCCCTACATAAATATATACAATTTTCGCCCTGCAAAAACCTTTTTCGCGGGAAAGCAATGCACAAAACTTTGTGAAAATTACGCAAAATCATACCATAATTTTTGTGCAGTTTGCACCACAACATTGCCACAGCACACGTCGGTCAGCTTAGCTTTCAGCGCTTGGCAGCTTTCCTCTCTGATGGAGAGTGTTATTTTCACGCTATCAGAAAATTCCTCACTCTCCACATGCGCATCAAGCTCCGCAAAAACCTGCGGCAGTCTGCCATAAAGACCGTAATCTACCGTTATCTCCAACCGCTCCGCCAAAGCCATCAGCTTTATCTCAGCAGCGTCGGCAGCGTCCTTTGCGCCGCGCGTATAGGCTCTCACAAGACCGCCCGCACCCAGCATTATCCCGCCGAAATACCGCGTTACAACGCAGCAAACGTCGGTAAGCCCCTCCTTTCGCAGCACCTCGTATATCGGTACTCCCGCCGTACCGCCCGGCTCACCGTCGTCGGAATGCCTGGCAATATTGTTTTCGCGCAGGATATAGGCGTAGCAGTTATGAGTAGCCTTTCGATGCATCGAGCGTATCTCCTCAATGAACGCAGCCGCCTGTTCCTCATCGGAAACGGGGCAGAGATAGCCTATAAACTCCGACTTCTTTTCCGTAAACCTTGCCTCGCATCTCCGCGCTATCGTCTTATATTCCAAGAAAATACCCCCGTTTCCGACATTACTTAACACAAAAACTCACGCATAATAATTATGCGTGAGTCAGTGTGTCGTTTGTTCGTGTGTTACTTAGCTTCCACAGCCGCAAAGCCGCCGCGCAAATCACTTGCCGCGGTTATAACGCTTATTGAATCTGTCAACACGTCCGCCCGAGTCAACCAGCTTCTGCTTGCCGGTAAAGAAAGGATGGCACTTGGAGCATATTTCCACTTTGATATCCTTCTTTGTGGAACGGGTAGGTATCTCGTTGCCGCAAGCACATTTAATTGTGGTTTCCACGTATGCGGGATGGATATTCTCTTTCATCGTTGTCACCTCGTATCATTCAAATTGCTGAGTACTGCCCCGATTTCGGGCATTCATATTACTACAAGATAATATTATATCATACTGTTACCAAAAAATCAAGGGCTTTTTCAACTTTTTTCTTAGAAATATTCGGTCAGAATCCAAGAATTTTTGTGAAATCCGCAGAAAGAGCTGTCTGGAGCTTTACGGCAGCATCCCTGTCAGAACCCTTTGTTGTGTAGTAAACCTTTATCTTAGGCTCCGTACCCGAGGGTCTGATAATAACGCTTGCCGCGTCCTCAAGGTCGTATGTGATCACGTCCGACTGAGGCAGTGTTAGCTTTGTGACAGCGCCGGTCGCGGCATCGGTCATAGTGCTTGCCTTGTAGTCCGAAACGGACAGCACCTTTATTCCGCCGATGGTCTTGGGGGACTCTTTACGGAGAGAACCCATAATCTCATTCATGCGCTCCATTCCGCTCGCGCCCTCGCAGGTGAAATTATCAAGCTTGTTGTAATATACGCCATACTCGTCATACATACGCTTTCTCGCCTCTATAAGCGAGATGCCTTTGGTGCGGTAGAACGCTGCCATCTCGCAGATGAGCATTGAAGCCACGACGGCGTCCTTGTCTCGCACATACCCCCCAGCCAGATAGCCATAGCTCTCCTCAAATCCGAATATGTACCGCTCCTGATGTCCCTCAGCCTCAAGAAAGCCTATCTGCTCGCCGATAAACTTGAAGCCCGTGAGTACCTCGCGCAGCTCCACTCCATACTTTTTGCATATAGCACGTGTTATGTTGGTGGTAACGATAGTTTTTACCGCCACAGGGTCTTTTGGCATCGCACCAAGCGCAATACGCTCCCTGCAAATATATTCCAGCAGCAGCGCGCCGACTTCATTACCCGTGAACAGCTCATAGTGATCTCCGTCGGGAACAGCGATACCCACGCGGTCACAGTCGGGATCGGTGGCAAGAAGCAGGTCGGGGTTCTCCTTTTCGCAGAGGTTAAGCCCGCACTGAAGAGCCTCCTTAATCTCGGGGTTAGGGAAAGGGCAGGTTGGAAAATTACCATCGGGGTTCTCCTGCTCGGGAACGACAATAACATCCTTAACGCCTATCTCCTT
>CAJTMU010000050.1 GCA_910577365.1 uncultured Oscillospiraceae bacterium
CCCGCAATCCGCTGTGAAAGCGCAGCCCGCAAAGCGGGCGAAGCTTTTACGGCGGGATAGCGCAAACGACGTAAGGTTTTGCACAAAACCTTGCGCCGTTTGCAGCGGTGCGGGAAATTCTTTTAAATAATCTGCCTTTTGTCAACTTATCTTAATAGAGTAAATAATTATTCTGCCAATTAAAACCATAAATTTTTACGACAATCACGCTAAAAATCCAACAAAAATGATATAAAGTGTAAAGTTTCAATGCTATCATTATATCAAACAAAGCGTATACTTTAAGAAAGGACAGAAACAATATGAAAAAAACAGGTTTTTTTGCATTGCTGACAGCAGCGGCAATAGCGCTTACGGGCTGTTCAAAGAACGAAAATTTTCTCAACACAGGCGTTCCCGATAATTCTCCAGAGGAAATGATCGAAATGACATCTCAGGAGCTTGTAAGCGCCATGAGGATAGGCTGGAATCTTGGCAACACACTTGACGTATGCCAAGCGGACAGAGACGGCGACGGAATAATTAACGAACACGTTGAAGAGGGTGAGCAAGTGGACGAAACGCTTTGGGGAAACCCATTCGCTACTCAGGAGCTTTTTAACGCACTGTGGGAGGACGGAGTAAACGCGGTAAGGATTCCTGTTACATGGCGTGACCATATTGACGCGGAGGGCAATATTAACACAGAATGGCTTGACAGGGTGCAGACAGTGGTTGATTACGCCTACAATCTGGGCATGTATGTTATAATAAATATTCATCACGACGGAGGCGGAGACCCCCAATTCGGGGCGTGGATATCAAAATCCGTATCTGATTATGATGGAACTATGGCGCGGTATAGAAGGCTATGGACGCAAATAGCTCAGCGCTTTGAAAACTACGATGAAAGATTGGTTTTTGAATCGCTCAATGAAGTAGGATTTGACAATCTGCCGCAGAACAGCGCTTACGAACTGCTTAATAAAATAAATCAGGAGTTTGTTGACCTTATAAGAAGCAGCGGCGGAAACAATCCCTCCCGCCACCTGCTGATAGCGGGCTACTGGACAGATATTGAAAGAACCTGCAACAGCGGCTATATAATGCCCACCGACCCTGCGGGAAAGAGCATAATATCCGTTCACTACTACACACCGTGGCAATTCTGCACCACAAATATTCAAAATGAATGGGGTACTCCCGCCGAGGAAAATCAGATGGAAACGCTTATCGGCAAAATGAAATCCACCTTTACTGATAACGGTATACCCGTAATTATCGGCGAATATGCCGCAAGCGGAAACGACCATGACAGCGTGATTTATTTCTGCGAAAAACTTGTTAAAATGTGCGATGATTACGGCATTGCCACTTTCCTATGGGACAACGGCGGACAAGTCGACCGCTACACCTATGAATGGCGCACGCCCACCCTGCTTGAGGCGCTTAAGCGCGCAACAAGCGGCGAGGAATATACTCCTGTGAAGGGAGCGGCACAGGCGGCATAAATTTCCGATTATATGGGGGCGATTCACGTTAATACTATTTTCGGCGAACCGACTCTGTATGAAAGGAAAACATTTATGAAAAAAAGACCTTCTTTAAAGAAACAAGAAAAGATTGATGCAGTAGTGGAGAAAATGGTTGACGGAGCTCCGCAGGCACATTTAAAGACCGACCCTCAGGGAATGTACACTGGCGTGGGGGTCGACCCCTATGAAAAACCCGTACAGGACGCGGACGATTTGTAAACAGTCAGCAATTTACAAAAGCCATAAAAATGCGCGCCTTATTAAAAAAGGTGCGCATTTTTTAAAAAACGAAACCTTTCGACAGTAAATCTGGTCTTATTTATCGAAAGGGGAATCAGCGCGGACAAAACAAAATCCTATTTCGCGCCTGAATTATAATATGAAAAAAATCATTGCACTAATCCTTACATATTTTCTGACCACGCTTACAGCTTGCGGTTCAAACGGGATCAGCGAAACGCCACCGCGGGAAACAAGAAGCGCAGAGCAAATCGTATCGCACAACACCACCATAGGTGAAAACGAAACTCTTGTCGTCGAGGCAAACGGAACACTTGTAATATCCGAGGGGGCTGTGCTTACCGTAAATGGCACTTTAAAATGCGCGGCGGGCGGCAGCATAAAGGTACTGGGAGATATTGTTGCAGAGGGAAGCATAGAGCTTAGCGGAACTCTTACCGTAGAAGAATCAGGAACAGTAAGCGGCGGAACACTGACGGTTCTGAACAGCTTTGAGGCTATAAACTGCAAGGGCAGCGTTACCTCCGAAATTATTCCGCCCGAACCTGTAACCGAAAACGGGGTCACCACAATAGGCGGAATACTTCTTGTAAACAAGATATACTCCCTGCCCGAGGATTACGGCGGAGAGCTTGACGGCAACGCGTATGCCGCGTGGGTAAAGATGAAAGAGGAAACGGGTTACGATTTTACAATGCTGTCGGGCTACCGCTCTTACCAAAGACAGCAGGAGCTTTTCGATTACTGGGTAGAGCAGTACGGGTATGAAGCCGCTTTAATGGAGTCCGCGCTCCCCGGAAAAAGTGAGCATCAGAGCGGTCTTGCTATGGACGTGGGCAGACTGGAGTACGACTACGCATATACCGACGAGGGGATATGGCTGACGGAAAACTGCTACAAATACGGCTTTATAATCCGCTACCCTGAGGAGAAGACCGAGATAACGGGCTACATATACGAACCCTGGCACATCAGATATCTTGGCGAAAGCACCGCCAAGCTTGTACACGACAGCGGTCTTACATTAGAGGAATTTCTGAAAGTTTACAAGCAATAAAAAAATCTCCCCGAGAATTGACTTTCGGGGAGCGTTTTATTAAAGCTCGATTTTTCCGTAAAGCGTAGCGTTCTTTTCCGTATCAACGGTTTCCTTGGAGAAAGCGCCTGCGTCGGCATTCTCGTCCGGCTCGTAGCTGCGGCGCTTGTATTCACGCTCAAAGCTGGTGGAGAATCCGCCCGACTGCTTGTAGTTCTTTACTCCACTGCCCTGTCTGTGGTTGTTATTGCCACGGCGGCGGTTATCATACTTAGGCTTATCAGCGTAAATTACCACTCTTCTGTAAGGCTCAACGCCCGTTGAGTGGCTGGACACGCCCTCTATCTCCGCCACACAGCTGTGGATGATGCGGCGCTCATAGGGGTTCATAGGCTCAAGCGCTATTTTTCTGCCCTGCTTTATAACTTTCTGCGAAGTTCTCTTGGCGAGAGTTTCCAGCGTTTCGCGGCGCTTGTCGCGATAGCCGTTGCAGTCAATAGATATACGACAGTAGGATTCCTCGGTGCGGTTGCTTGCAAGAATAGTAAGATACTGCAAACTGTCCAAGGTTTCGCCGCGCTTTCCGATAACAACACCCAGCTTCTCGCCCGAAATATCCAGAACCACATTGCCGTTTCTCATAACAGGAGTTATAGTAAAGTTTTCCAGCTTAAGCGCGTGAAGCACATCGGTAAGGTACTTTATAGCCGTCTGCACCTTAGTGCTGCCATTCATATCAAAATTTTCAGGAAGAACGCTTTCACCCTCGTCGCCGCTTTCATCGCCGTAATCGTCCGCAATATCAGCGTTGTCATCTGAAAGTTCCATATCGGAACTTTCAAGAGGCTTTTCCTCCTGAGCGGCTTCAGGGGCGATATAAATTGCCTTTATCCTTGCTTCGCCCTTAAGCCCGAACAATGATTTTCTGGGCTGTTCAAGAATTTCAAAATCAATCTCGTCCGCGCTGACGCCAAACTCACGCTCCGCAAGGCTCTTTGCCTCCTCAACGGTTTTTGCCTTGAATTCTTTTTCCATATTATGATCCCCTTCTGATTAAAAATCAATCGTCATCTTTATATTCCTCGCCGTATTTTAAAGCGTCCTGCCTGCGGGCTTCCGCAAGCTTACGGCGGTTAATCTCCTTCTGTGACAGCTGCTCACCGTCATACTCATGAACGCTGTCGTCCTTATCGGTATCGAGCACTTTCTTAGCCTCTATCTCAACCTGTTTCATGCGAAGCGCGTATTCCGCCTCAGCCTGCGCCTTAAGCTTATCGGGGCTGTAAAGCTTATTCAAAACCACAGTCTGTATAATTCCATATACATAGCTTATTGTCCAGTAGAAGCCCGCGCCTGCGGGGATAGTAAACGCTAAGAACAGCGAGAACAGCGGCATTATATAAAGGGTTATCTTCATCGCGCCCATACCCGCTGCCGCGTCGGGGTTATTCTTTGACATCATCTTGTTTGAGATGAATGTCTGAAGCAGAGCCATCAGGAATGATACTATCGGAATGAGAATAAGCGGGAAGCCCATATGCTCCCAAGGAACCTGTCCCAGAGGAATGCCGATAAAGTTGAGATTATCGTAAAGTTCAACAATAGTCTCCTTCAGCTCGGGACCGATTACCGCGGGGGAATAGGCATTTCTGTTGTCACCTGTTCCGAAAGCCTCCAGAGCGTACAGCTCACGCTGAAGCGCCGCGTTGGGCTGGAAATCCACCTTCGCGTCCTCGTCCTTGTTCTTTATTACCTTATGACTGCCCATATGCTTTGTTGCATTCATTATAAGCTCACGGGTAGCTTCGCTGAACGAGTGCTGCGCCTTGTACTCTTCACGCGCCGCTTCATCCTCAATCGCCGTCATCTCGGCGTTTTCAGCCTCGGTCAGCGCGTAAATATCAGTGCTTGTGAAGAGAAGGTTTTTCTCATCCTCCGCGTAAGCCGCCAGCATGGAATGCTCCACAACAGCGTTCACAACTTCCTTTGCCTGCACCGTCATTCCGCTGAATAATCCGAGATCCATAGCCGTCTCGCCCTGCTCAAGGCAGTTGGCGTTGTAGTAGTCTATAACAAGTCCCGCATCCTTGACAATATCGTTGTGCCTTTGCACAGCCTTCTCGTTCATATCCGCGATCTCCGCCGCGCCAAGGCTCACCTCGTTCACGAAAACGGAGGTCAGCTCCACCGAGTAGGACTCTTCGATTATTTCCTCTATTTTTGAGGACGGAACGTGTTCGATATGCGTCATGGGCTTGTACACAACGTCCAATACGCCGAACAGCAGCAAAAACGTCAGCAGCATAGAACCGCAGCCGCCCATAGGGTTATACCCCTGCTGCTGAAGCTTGGCAAGCTCCTCCTGCTGCTTCTGCTGATTGTTTTTATATTTAGTCTGTATTTCCTTTACCTTAGGAGCAAATATGGCAGACTTCGCCGTGTTCTTCTGCTGCTTTATTGAAAGCGGAAGCATGGCGAGCTTAATTATCAAAGTAAACAGCAGAATAGCGATACCCACATTGCTGCATATGAACTGGTAAATAAAATATAAGATATACCCCAGAGGCGTACCTATTATACTATATATAAATTGTATGTTGTCCACGTCCTTTCAGTATTTGACTGTCAATACCGACTCACAGACCGCACGGAGGTCGGCTTATTATATTTCAAGCGGTTTCAGCCGCGGTATATTTCAAAATCAGTCGGAGCTTCTGTCCATATCCTCCCGGACTTCAGGAAAAGGCGGCGGGAATTTATCGGGACGGAGCATAAATCTTTTCGGAACAGGATCATAGCCGCCGCGACCGAACGGGTTGCAGCGTATTATCCTCCATAAAGCCAAATAACCGCCCTTTACCGCACCAAATTGCCGAACAGCGGTCAACCCGTATTCGGAGCAGCTTGGATAGTAGCGGCAGCACGGCGGTAAAATCTTTGACAGCGTAAGTCTGTACAGCTTGATAATCGCAATAAAAAGGTATTTCATGACATCATGACAGCTTTGACAGAATATTTTTTCGTATGAGTGAACAAATCTGCCCCGTTTTCAGTGAAGGCGTCTTGCTTCTTGCAACAAACACGAAATCGTAACGCTTTTGTGTTTTTTCTTTCATAACCGGGTCAAGAAGGCGGAATGCTTCTCGTATGATCCGCCTTGCCCGATTCCGCTTGACCGCGTTGCCTACCTTTTTGCCGGTCACTATCCCGAGCCGGTTCTTGCCGCCCCGGCGCGGGCGCATATAACACACAAATGCGTAGGTAACTATTGATTCTCCCTTTTTAAAGAGAAAACTGAAATCGCGGTTGCTTTTGATTACCGTATATCTTTTTTTGAAATCAGACATTCGTAATCGGTATCAGTAAGACAGCTTTTTTCTGCCCTTAGCGCGGCGGCGAGCGAGAACCTTACGTCCGTTTCTGGTAGCCATTCTCTTCATAAAGCCGTGCTCATGCTTTCTCTGCAGCTTCTTGGGCTGGTATGTTCTTTTCATCCGATAACCCCCTTTTTTGATGTTTAATAAATGCGAAAACAGGAAAAAACCTGTCCCGCGCATAGCTATCAACTCTATAATTATATCGTAATGTCAAACTCTTGTCAAGTAGTTTTTGCAAAATTCTCCGAAATTTTCACAGATGATTTACTTAAAGTTATTTTTTTATTGAATATTACTGTTTTGCCCTCTTGCTTTATTGTATTATATATGGTATTATATAATATAAGATGGGCAATGTTCATACGCTTCGGCTGATGTGCCTGAAATGGCTGTGCTTACAAGGGATATTTATTTTAAAGCAACCAAAAATCTTGAAGAAACGGCACTGAAAGAAAACGCAAAGTGAGCGCCCCCGCATGAATTTTCCGCAAGCCGCTGCGAAAGTAACACAGAGCAAAGCGGAAAGTTGCTTTCGCAGCGGGCTATTGGCAACTTGTGAAGCAAGCTGTCGCGGTGCGGAAAATTATTTTAGATCAGGAGGAAAGATGTTATTTTTAAAAAAGACGGTAAAGGCGCAGGACAAGCAGTCGCCGCTTAAGACGATGGAATACTCAGGTCGGCATCTGCGGCATGAGCTGAAATATATGCTGGACGAGGGAACGTATCGTGTTCTGCGTGGACGGCTGCTGCCGCTGATGTATCACGACAGGAACAGCGAGAACGGGGAATACAGAGTTACCAGTCTGTATTTTGATGATATTTACAGAAGCGCTTATATTGACAAAACCAACGGCGTGCTTACGCGGCGCAAGTTCCGCGTGCGTAGCTATAATCTTGACCCCACGCATATAACCTTAGAGGCAAAGCATAAAGACGGCGAATTTGTGTCAAAGCTGTCGCAAAGGCTGACCATGGAGCAGTACAGGGCGCTGCTGGCGGGTGACTGCGGGTTTATGAAGGACTGTGAGGACGAGGAGAACGCTTTCGGGGAATATTACCGCTCGGACAGACTGGTCGCTCTTAAACCGAGAGTAATAGTTGATTATCAAAGGGAGGCGCTTATATATCCTTTCGGAAATGTGCGAATAACATTTGACAAAAAGCTCTCGACCTGCTATAATGGTATTGACATGTTTGAAGAGGGGGCTTTTTTCTCCCCCATATACCCAAAGGAAATAATACTGGAGGTTAAGTTTGATGAATACATTCCCGACAGTATTCAGTCTGTTCTTCACGGAACGGCTTCCCAGCAGTCGGTTTCAAAGTACATATTATGCTGCGATAAATTAACGGAGGTAAAAACATATGGCATTTAAAGGATTGATCAGCGACTCGGTGCTGAGCGGATTTGATTTCACGGCGGAACTGGCAAATCTCACGGTGAGCAGGATTATCGCGACCATTCTGACAGCGGCACTGTGCGGCGCAATAGTATATCTTACTTATCGGTTCTTTTACCGCGGGGTGGTATACTCGGAAAACTTTAATATTTTATTGGTATTGACCACTATCGTCACATCGTTTATAATTATGACGATAAGCGCGAACATAGTGCTGTCGCTCGGTATGGTGGGTGCGCTGTCCATCGTGCGCTTCAGAGCAGCGGTGAAAGACCCGCTGGATATCGGATTCCTGTTCTGGGGCATAGCGGCGGGACTTACAGCAGGCGCACAGCTCTACTGGGTGGCGATAATCGGAACGGTCTGCATAGCAGTCATCTACATACTCCTTACCATCTTCAAAAAGGAACGCCGCAGCTATCTGCTCATCGTACGTTACATCGCCTCCGAGGAGGTCAACGTCAACGGGCTGCTTGGTAATATAAAATACAAACTAAAAAACAAGACGCAGACGGGTGACCGCATAGAGCTTACCATTGAGGTAAAAATAAAGAACAACGATGTAAGCTATGTCAGCAGATTCAACGCGATAGATGGCGTTGAGAGCGTAACCATGCTGGAATACAGCGGGGAATACATGAATTAAATGTCAGATATTCTGATAAAACCACTTCACTACAATAAGTAATTGCCGCGAGGTTTTATTCTCCAAGTAATATTTTCGCATATTACTTTTTGATTATACAAAATGTATTTCTTTAGAGTGACATTATGAATAATGTTCTTTCTGACGTTATTGGTAATATGCGCCGAGTCGTGTTTATCACATGCTGCCTTTTATGAACAAAGCACATACGGGCGGAAATATACGACAATCATGACTTTCCCAAGCATTGGGATAATTTGATCAAATTATCCTATATAGGGTCAACGCACCAATAAGCTATGTAATGTAGCAAACAGATCTTTATGGAGAACTATGAATTTTGGCAGATTGTCAGCTGCAATTCGCTTTGCAAGTTGTAGCTGTACAAAAAATTTCATTCAAAACAGGAGGAAAAATGACACTTACAATTGACGTAGGCAACACAAACACCGTCATAGGCGGGTTTGATGATGACAAGTTGGTTTTTGAGTCACGAATAGCCACAAATCACAGCCGTATGCAGGATGAGTACGCAATAACGCTGGCGGATATCCTGCGGCTGTACGAACACGCGCCGTCGGAAATAATCGGAGCGATAATATCGTCGGTAGTGCCGCCAGTAACCCCGCAGCTCAAAAGCGCGGTGGAAAAGGTGTGCGGCTGCCGCGTGATGACGGTAGGTCCGGGAATAAGAACTGGGTTGAATATCAAGATAGACGAGCCAGCTTCGCTTGGCGCTGACCTGGCGGCGGTGGCAGTGGGAGCAAAGGAACTATACCCTCTGCCCGCGATAGTTATAGATATGGGGACTGCCACAAAAATACTCGCGGTAGATAAAATGGGGGCTTTTATCGGCGGTATAATTGCGCCGGGAGTAAAGATATCCAACGAAGCCTTGGCAGCGCAGACCGCGAGCCTGCCGCTTATCAGCATATCTACAGTTCCCATAAAAACGGTCATCGGCACAAACACGGTAGACTGCATGAGATCGGGTCTGCTTTACGGCGCGGCGTTCATGGTGGACGGAATGATAGAGCATTTTGAACGGGAGATAGGCGAAAAATGCACCGTAATAGCGACAGGGGGATTTTCCTCGATAATAAAGCCGCTGTGCAAAAAGGAGTTTATCCTCGACACAAACCTTATAATGAAAGGGTTAATGGAAATATATAAGAAGAACGCCTAATACTAAGTTAACATAACGCCCATGCATCAGAATTTTAAAAGCTGCGCATTTGCCGAACGGCAAATGCTTCTTGGTTTCGACAAAACACACTAAGTGCAGTAAGCGAAGCGCAACAAATGGAGTGTGCTTAGTCGAATTTTTGAAATTCCTGTTTAAATAATTTACTTCTCGTCAGCATAACTTAAAGGCATTATCCAAATTCAACATTTTTTAGGGGTCTGCGGTTTAAAACCGTAAATATATACCCGCGGTACATCGGTAAAGAGCCGAGTGCCAGCAAAGGAGTTTCTCTATGGAGAACACACAAAAAACACAGACCGCGCGCTGGAACGCGCAAAAAACTCAGACAGTCGTAGGTCTCGGACTGCTTACGGCGATCGTGATAGTGCTTCAGGCGCTCGCGGTAGGTATCAGGTTCGGAGTATTTAACATCACGCTTGTGCTTGTGCCGATAATAGTCGGAGCGGCGTTATACGGCTGGAAAGCGGGAGCATGGTTGGGATTTGTTTTCGGAGTCGTGGTATTATTCACAGACGCGGGAGCGTTTCTGGCGATAAACATACCCGGAACGATTGTTACCTGTATCCTTAAAGGCGCTTTGGCTGGGCTTTGCGTAGGTCTTATTTACTCCGCGATAGCAAAGAAAAACAAGACTGTGGCGGTCATTACCTCGGCATTTACAGCTCCCATTGTGAACACGGGAGTGTTCCTGCTGGGCTGCTCAATATTTTTTCTTGACACACTAAAGGAATGGGGCGCGGGAGCGGGCTTTGATAACGTCGGAGTGTACATGGTAACCGCTTTTGTGGGACTTAACTTCGTCGTGGAGCTTGTGATAAACCTTGTATTAAGCTCGGCTATCGTGATGATAGTAAATCTGGCAAAGGGCAGGGTTCATAAGAAGAAAGACGGCGAGATAAGATAACAAATAACCCCGCGTTCCCAAAGGAGCGCGGGGATTTTTTTACAAGCGCTTAAACATAACGGATACCGAATCTTTGGCAAACCCGCTTTTTTCGTAAAACTTTAAATTGTCATTAATTGAAATAAGCTGCATCACTGAAATGCCCTTTGAAGAAAGATACTGCTCGAGATGGCATAACAGCGCTCTTCCCACTCCCTCGCGTTTCCACTTCGGAGCAACGAAAATTTCTGAAACAAAGAAAAAACTTTCATTGGCATAGGGATCTTCAAAACCCAGCAGCCCGCCGATTATCTCTCCATTTTCAACCGCGGCAAAACCTACCGCGTTATAATTCGACATAACGGAACGAACACGTTCCTTCGCCTTTTCGGCATTCCAGACTTCGTTCCACGGCGGCTTGGAATAGGCAAGAGCCATAACCTCCGCCAGTTCATCTGTATCACTTTCTTGAGTCGTTCTTACAACCATTTTAAATCCCCTACGTATCCGCAATTTCATAAGTTCCGTCCATATTTCTGAGGATATACCCAAACATTTCAAGGTCGGTAAGCGCTGCCGCAACGTCCATATGGCTCATTCCGCTGCGCTCTATTACCTCGTCTATGTTCAGCGGCTTTTCTGCGACAAGACGCAGCACCGCTGCCTCATTAGGGTCAAGCGCTCCAAAAACGCCTTCGTCAAGTGTTCTTTTTGTTTCGGAAGCTTTCAAAGGCTGGTTGTCTTTCTTTTCCGCCGACTTTTTCTTTTTAGGAGCTTCTTCCTCATCGCGCAGTCTCATTCCGCCGTTTATGCCCTCCAAAATACTGCGCCAGCTTTCACTGTGAAGATACCCATAAATATATTCGTTGACGATATCCATATAGCCGAACACCGGAATAGCTCCGTCGCGCAGAAGCGGCATTACACCCGCAAAGCGAGGAGAGGTTATATCGTGCGGCGGTATGCAGAACAGATCGCGCCCCTGTTCAATTGTATGCTCCGCGGTAAGCAGACAGCCGCTTCGCGCGGAAGCTTCCACAATAAGCGTGCCCGAAGCAAGCCCCGAAATAATGCGATTCCTGTGCTGAAAGTAAGAAGCGTAAGTTGTGGAGTTTGGCAGCAGTTCGCTTATCAGCGCTCCTCCGCTCGCGAGAATATCCCGCTTAAGCTGTGCGTTTTCCGCGGGATAGTTCACCAGCGTTCCGCACGCAAGCACTCCAACGGTTCTCCCTCCCGCATTGACACAGGCGCGGTGTGCCACCGAATCCAGTCCCACCGCCAGACCGCTGACAATGGTCGTTCCAATCTTAGCCAGCTCTCCGCATATCGTGCGGCAGACATTGGCGCTGTATTCACAGCCGTTGCGCGTTCCAACCACCGCAATCGCCATCTCATCGTCCAGACCCTCTAAGCTGCCCTTTGCAAAAAGCACTATCGGGGGATTAGGTATAGCCTTTAAACGCAGCGGATATTCCTCATCGTCAAGAGTTATTATCCGTATATCGTTCTCGGCACAGATGTCAAGCAGCTTGTGAACGTCCCTTGAACGTATCTGCTTAGCCTGACGGCGCTCCCGCTCGCTAAGGAAACCGCATTCGCCGTCGCGTATCAGCGTTGCCGCAGCGGTAGCGTCCCCGCCGCATTTTTCAATTATCTTTATTGTTTTGGGATTATATGGCTGCATTACGAGCAGCAGCCACAGCCATACCTCAACGCTGCTCATATCCGTATACGCTCCTTAATTTTAATACCGCTCCACGGAAATATTACCTGAAATGAGTGAACACGCTTTTTAGGGTTGACCTAAAGCTGATTATTTAAAAAAATTTCAAAATTTCCGCTATGCATACTCCGCTTCACTTCGTTCCGCTCCGCATGCATAGCGGAAACCGCGCACATTTGCCATTCGGCAAATGTGCGCTTTTTGAAATTTCATGCGCCGACGTTGCGTTTATATTGGCTTTCTCTGCAATTCGGCTCACTGTATGACGCCTTAATAAATCAAATATCAAACCTTAAGAACCATGCTTGTGCAGCCTTTTAGCGTTAGCCCGCCAAGCTCCACGGTTTCTCCCGTCAAGAGATCTACCGCGCTGCCACCATATTAAGGTTAAACGTATTAACCTTTTAGAAGCCTATTCAATGCAGACGCTAACTCATTCATAGCGGTCGCAGCTTGTCCAACAATTTCTCTTGTTGCCTCGTCTTCTCGCTTTACATCTTGCGCTACCGATTGTGGCACATTAATAACAATAGTTGGAGCTGCTGGCTTATCATCGTACTTATACGATTGCTTACGATCGTCAAACCCATATCTATCCCGGTTTATTGCATGCTTTACAAATGAAGGACTATTCCAATACATTCCCATAGTTCAAAGTCTCCTTTATTAGTTAGATTTGTTACCAATATGTAGTTACACATATGGTCACATTAATTTGGATGGTTGGCTTTTTCTGCAATTCGGCTCACTGTATGATGCCCTTTATAAATCGAAAATCAAACCTTAAGAACCATGCTCGAGCAGCCTTTTAGCGTAAGCCCGCCAAGCTCCACGGTTTCTCCCGTCAGGAGATCTACCGCGCTGCCCCCCATATTGAGGTTAAACGTAAACGGAGCACTGTCACAGTTTATCACCGTTATGAGAGTTTCCCCCTCGGCAGAGCGCGAAAAAGCGTACTGGCGGTTGGTTAGCTGAACCTGCTTGTAATCGCCTTGGGAAGCGGCGGGGTTATTCTTTTGAATTTCTGCCAGAGCCCTGATATGCTCTGTCATATCCCTGATGCCGCTCTCCTTCATCTTTTCCGAATCAAACGCGGGTCTGAGCGCGTCGTCACCGCCGCCGCGCTTGTCGCCCTCAACGCCGTACTCACTGCCGTAGTAAACAGCGGGAATGCCGGGCATCATAAACATCAGCGTATAAATAAGCGGCAAATGTTCTTTTGTCTTAAGTATCGAAGCGACGCGGGTAACGTCGTGATTGTCCACAAAAGTATAAAGATGCTTTCCGCGGTACAGGCACCAGTTTTCGCTGCCGAACTGCCTGTTTATGGAATGGGCGATCTCAAACATATTCATATCGTTAAAGCTGGAGAACAAGCCCTTATAGCACTCATAATTTGTCACGCTGTCAAGCATCTGATCATTCATCCATTTATTATAGTCGCCGTGCAGCGTTTCGCCAAGCAGAAAGAAATCCTCCGACAGCCACTTGCAGTGACCGCGAAGCTCTTTTAGGAAATTTTCCTCCAGACAATAGGCAACGTCCAGTCTTAACCCATCTATACCAAATTCATTTTTCCAGCCCGTAATGCAGTCTTTGATATACTGCTTTACCTCAGGATTGTAAAGGTTAAGCTTTACCAGCTCATAGTGACCCTCCCAACCCTCGTAATAAAATCCGTCGTTATAGCCCGAGTTGCCCTCACGAACATGAAACCAATCCTTTTTCGCGCTGCCAAGCTTATGTTCACGAACGTCCCTGAACGCGCCAAAATCTCTGCCCACATGGTTAAATACACCGTCAAGCACAACCCTTATGCCGTTCTCATGCAGCGCTTCGCACACCTTTTTAAAATCCTCGTTTGTGCCAAGCCTGCGGTCAATCTTTGTATAGTCTATCGTATCGTATCCATGAGCCACCGACTCAAACACGGGACCGAAATAAACGGCGTTGCAGCCCAGTTCCTTGATATGGGGGATATCCTCTATCAATTTCAATATGGCGTGTGAAGGCTCAGACTGCTGATTATTTACCTTTTCACAGCCAAAATACCCAATGGGATAAATGTGATAAAATACCGCGCTCTCAAACCAATTCATACTCTTTGTCTCCTTATTTTAAATTTTTTCGCGCCTCCGCGTTTTCGGCTTTGACAAAAACTGCGCCCGTCTTGCCAAGAAAGCTCCGCTATGTTTCATACCACTCTCTTTCTCTGCGGCTTGCGGAAAATTCATGCGTAGATGGTCAGTTTCTGTCTGCTTCGGCACATTTACTCCACGATAATTTCATAAATATAAGCTAAAAACATAATATTAAGCCCATTTTAACTTAAATATCAGAATAACAAATAATATTGATATAAAAAAGGCAATTTGACAAAAATCACCGTAAAGCAACACCTTTTTACAGACAGAATTGTCTTACACATATTATACCACAAGCCGCATGTTTTGTCAACATTTTGTGCAATATTGCTAAAAGGTTATAGCAAAAATTGAACATGTGTGAAAAGTTTTACAAAGCTCTTGAAAACAAACGTTACATATGATATAATTTATATAGACATTAAATAAATTACTTGTCTTTTGTTTTTTAGGCAACGGCTGTTTCGGGGGTGACTGAAAATGACAAAACACAGGCTGTTCAGCAGGTTATTTTCCCTCGCAGCGGCTTTTTTTGTTTTTGCGACATTTTTTTCAAGCGGCGCTTTTGCCGCAGACAGGGGAGAAACTGTTCTGGTAGGAGCTGCGCCGAACTTTGGCATATACAAAATCGGTTCTGACTACAACGGCGTAGGGTATGACTTTCTTAGCGCTATTTCTAGATTCACCGGTCACAAATACAGCTTTGTGGAGGGTACCGAGGAGGAGCTTGTGCAGATGCTCCTTGACAAAAAGATAGATATTATTCCATGCGTTTCCGAATCGGAGTGGGAAATATATCGGAACATATCCGATGAAACCGACAACAGCGGCGCGTCGCTTACCGATTTTTCAATGCTTGCCAAATTTTCAGCAGTGTACACCTATGATTTTTCGAGAAAAAATGAAATTTGTTATGATGATATTGAATCACTCAACAAAGCGAGAATAGGTTATCTTGCCGAAGACGAATCAAAATTCTTTAAAGACGGAAAATTTGTCTGCGGCGAAATAAGCGGCGCTGAATTTATCCTTTACAACACAGAGGATCAGCTTCGCTCCGACTTAAGGGCAAGCAGAATCGATGCCGTCGTTAAGGAAAGCCTGCGTGTATGGGACAACGAAAAAATAGTGTACCGCTTTGGCATGGAGGAAAGCTACTTTCTTGTTTCGAGCGGGGACAAGGAACTTGCTGCGCAGATAAACGACGCTATGTACAATATTTACACGCTTGACCCGCAGTATCCTGCTGCTGTGTATGACAGAAACCTTGCCATGTACGGCGCGCAGAAATATGCTTTCAGCAAGGAAGAGCTTGCTTATATTGAAGCACACCCCGAAATAACTGTGGC
>CAJTMU010000051.1 GCA_910577365.1 uncultured Oscillospiraceae bacterium
GTGTCGGAAAGATCCTCCTCACCTTCCGGCAAAGCCTCCTCCTTCCCCGGCACATAGCCCAGAAAATAAATATAAATATCCACAATGGCCTGATAAAGCTCCTTTGGAATGGTTTCGCCCGAGTTCAGCATTACCAGCAGCGCCGCCACACTGTCGTCGCGGTATATCGGCACGCCCGATTCGTCCGCAATATTGACAATGCGCTGTGCAAGTTCACCCAGCCCCGAAGCAACCACCACAGGGGCGTAATTCACATCGGGGTTGTATTTCAACGCTACCGCCGCATTCTGCCCATAAAGGCGCTTATTGGTCGTCGGGAGCTTTTGTTGTTCACTCATGGGATACCTCCGTTGATTTGTTAGACACTCACTTTGTTAAAGGGAGCAGTATTATACCCGCTTATTAAGCGACGTTCTTCTGTCCAGTATCTTCGGGAATATATCGGGAAGATTATGCGGCTTTTTCAGCGGCGCAGTCTCAAATGTCTTGGCATTGTAGCCGATGTTGCGGATTATCTTGTTTATCCTCTGTTTCATTGGATCAATTTGGTTCTCAAACCTGTTGGGGTACAGCAGTGCTATATTAACATCTTCTCCAAGAGCGTACATATCCAGTTCAAAGCGCCCTATGCTCTCCACGTCAAACGTCAGGAACAGATGATAGTTGCGCTGCGTGGATGGAGTGTTGTTGGGATTGTTCTCGTCGTTATCCACCCAAAGCTCACCAAAAGCTTTGGTGCCGTTTACGTCAAGCGGCAGAATATAATGCGCAAGCGGTGTGAACACACCCGGCGCGTTCAGCAGGCTTTGCAGCAGGTTTGAAGCGTTAAAGCTGTCAAGGGATTTCAGCGCGGGGTGGTTGATGTTCTCCTGAATAAAATCGGTAAGGCTGTCCAGCGTGGAGCTTACGGGCGGACGAACGCCGTGCTGCGGCAGCTCGTTCTTCACCGACATTCTGTCCACAAGCTCCACAAAAGAGCCGTAGAGCCGCTCTCTTATGGGTATATCGGGCATTGCGCGGAGTATTTCGTTCAGCTTGTCGATAAGCTCCTGCATGGTGTTTATCTTGGAAAGGTCGTTCATCAGTGCCGCGCTGTTTCCGCCGTCAGGGTCATCAATAAACAATCCCTTTGTCAGAGTTCTTACCGCGTCCATGCCGCTTATTTTTCCGCGTATATAATTATTCATGGTGCGCTCGATGTTATAGCCGCTCTTTTTAAGGAGTTGCGTATATCCGCGCTCGCTCATGCTGTCAAACAAATTTTTCCTGTATCCCGTAAGTTCGTCGTTCTCTTCTTCGGGATTATCAACAAAGTTTCCCTCCGAATTTCCGTCATTATGACGAATATCATCATTAACTTCTCTAAAATTTAAATTTTTGTCGGTTTGACTACCCGAAAGTGGTTGATTTTGTTGAAGATTTGTAGTATAATTATCTATGGAGTTATCTTCGCTGAAATTCTCCCCTTCACCCTCGCGGTTTCGGACCGCGTTAAAGCCGTTATCTTCTTCGGGGTTTGCGTCAGGGTCATCTGCGAATTTTACATCAGGATATTCTTTCGTAAGAGTCTGAGAGCCGGCGGACAAATCCGCCTCATTACGAAGCGCATCTTCAGGAAGTGTGTAGCCGTTATCCTCAGCGCCGCCTGCCGCACCATTGATTCCTCCTTCAGCAGCAGTGCCGCTCGTCATACCATGATTTTGGTCGTGCTGCCCGATAACCGGCATTTCTTCGTATAATGCCCCGCTTTCCTTTGATTCGCTTTCAGCATATGTTAAATTCTGCCGCGGCTGTGCGTTCTGGGACTGAACAGGAGCATTCTGGGAGCTTCCCGGGTCATGCATGGGCTGCTTGTCAAATATGGCGGAAAAAAGACGGTTGAAGGAATTTTTAAGTGACTCGCGGAGAGTTCCCGATGATATCTGCGTAAGCAGAAGATTGAAATATTCCTTGCACATATAGGGGCTGTTGTTATAACGCGAGAGGTTATGTACAATCAGCGGAATGAGCATTTGAGTCTTATCATCGTTGAGAAGACTGCCGCTTACGTCTTTAAGGATATTCAGCGTTTCTCCCTTGAGGTAATCGTAATATTTGTCTGCGTCCTGCGCGCCCCACTGCTGCGATAAATTAAGCAGCTTTGCGGAGAGTTTCTCGTTGGGAGCGTAGTAATCCGAAAGGAATTTCAGATTGGCTCTAAGCGCGCCAAGTATCTCATTCTTGTTCTGGGCAAAGTTTAGAGATTTCAGAAGATTTCCAATAAGCTCTCTGGTATCGGGATCGGTGGTGGTCTGAGCTACCTCGCGGAGAACGTCGTAAAACTCATGACCGCTGAACATTGTGTTCTGCTGCTCCTGATTCTGTATTTCCTGAACAAGTTCCTCAGGGGTCACATAAAGCTCCTTGGCAAGATCCTCCAAGCTGCCGTAAAGGTCGGTATGACCCGTTATCAGCGCTTGGTTGAGCACCTCCACGTTAAGCAAGTCCTTAAGGGTTTCCACCGCCATGGTGGGGTCTTTGGCAATTTGTACGGAAAGCGGAATAAGGTCGCGGTTACCCATTTCCAAGCGGCTTCTCTTCCCCGCATCGGCGGAATTTCCTGCCGCGTTAGCACCGGTAAGACGGACAATGTCAAAAGGCTCGGTGTTTTCGTCCTGCTGCCGAGGGCTGTAATTATAGTTTTTAGCGGTGATGGGGTTGTTGATCTGCGGTATCTGCGCCATCTTTAGTTCACTCCTTAAAGTTGGGTAATTCATAAGCCGAAAGGCTTTTGAAATATATTCCGCGGTTTGAAAAAACGCGGAGAAATAAAGTATAATAAACGTCTTGTGTTTATTATATCATAAATTGGTCAAATAATAAAGGGCTTTTCAAAAAATATTTCAAAGAATAAACGCTAAGCGCGTATTCGGAAAGGAATTGATATTATGGCAAAAATAGAACCCGGCATGGAAGCTATGCTTGACATGTACTTCTATGAAACGAACTCTCTTCTGGAGCAGCTTGACGAAATACTGCTCCGCACAGAGCAGGCTAACGCCTTCGAGAGCGATGACATCAAGGAGATTTTCCGCATAATGCACACGATCAAGGGGTCGTCGGCAATGATGGGATTTGACAATCTTTCGGTGCTTGCGCATAAGGCGGAGGATATGTTCTTCGTTATCCGCGAAAATCCCGACGTCATTACCGACGTCAGCTTCGTGTACGATCTGGTCTTTCAGGTTTCCGACTCCTACAAGGCGCAGATTGAAGCTATCCAGAACAACGTCGGCGGCGAATATGAGCTGATGAACTTCGATGAGCTAATAGACAAGCTTATGAAAGGACGCGACGACCTTCTCGGCGAGACTGCCGGCGGAGCGCCTGCTTCTCCCGCTCCCGAAGAAAAGCCCAAGACCACGGTAAGAGTATATTTTGAAGAAGGCTGCCAGATGGAGAATCTCCGCGCCTTTTTGCTGATAAATACCATCAGGGACGACTGCTCTTTCTTAGAATTTACACCGAACGATGTGGAAACCAACTCGGAGTCCTCCAAGATAATCATGGAGCAAGGCTTCCTTATCACTTTCATTCCGATAGACGATACGGATTCCATTCTTAAGCAGGTGGAAAGCGCGCTTAATGTTCAGGCATACGAGGTAATTGAAACCGCGAATACATCAAAGCCTGCCGCTGCACCTGCGCCTGCGCCCACACCAGCGGCAGAGATGCCGCCCGAGCCGCAAACGGTAAAGGAGACCATTCCCCAAGCCGCTGCGCCCGCTCCCGCTCCGAAGCCCGCTCCCGCGCCAGCAGCGAAAGAACCCACTGCCATAGAAAAGGCACAAGCGGCAGTCGCTCAGGCTCAGGCATCAGGCGGAGCTCAGAAGCAGAGCCTTATAAGCGTAAACCTGGCAAAGCTGGACGCGCTGCATGACATCGTAGGTGAAATTATTACCACCGAGTCTATGGTAATCTCCAACCCTGATCTTGAAGGGCTTGAGCTGGAGAGCTTCAACAAAGCGGCGAGAGAACTGAGAAAGCTTACCAGCGAGCTTCAGGATACTGTTATGTCCATAAGAATGGTTCCGCTTGCGGGCGTATTCCAGAAAATGAACAGAATTGTCCGCGATATGAGGAAAAAGCTGGGCAAAGAGGTTGATTTTGTTATCGAGGGCGAGGATACGGAGGTTGACAAGTCCATTGTTGACAGCCTCCAGGATCCGCTTATGCACCTTGTAAGAAACTGCATGGACCATGGCATAGAGGAGAACGTACAGGATAGAATAAATGCGGGCAAGCCCGAAAAGGGCACTTTAAAGCTCATTGCACAAAATTCCAGCGGAGAAGTAATAATCACCGTTTCCGACGACGGTCAGGGAATCGACCCCGAAAAAGTGCTTAACAAAGCCAGAAAGCAGGGAGTTCTCACCAAGCCCGAAAGTGAATATACCGAAAAGGAGATTCAGAACCTTATTCTTCTCCCCGGCTTCTCCACCAACGAAACCGTTACCGAGTTCAGCGGACGCGGAGTCGGCATGGACGTTGTAAAGGCTAACATAGAGAAGTGCGGCGGCATGATAATTGTTGACTCAACCAAGGGCGAGGGCACAAGCTTTATTATAAAGATACCGCTCACGCTGGCTATAATCGACGGCATGGAGGTTACCTGCGGCGGTTTGGTATTCACCGTTCCCATCTCCACTATCAATCAAAGCTTCAAAGCGGAAGCAAGCCAGATACTTCGCGATACGGGCGGCAACGAAATGATTATGATTCGCGGCGTATGCTATCCTATCCTCAGAATGCACGAAAAATTCGGCATAGAAACTGAGGTGACCGATCTTGAGGATGGTATATTGCTGCTGGTTGAAGCTGACAATAAGGCAGTATGTTTGTTCGCGGACAAGCTGATAGGAGAGCAGCAGGTCGTTGTAAAGCCTTTCCCCAAGTACCTGTCGCGCTACAACATAAAGGGCGAGGGTCTTTCGGGCTGTACGATCATGGGCGACGGCAGCATCTCGCTTATCGTTGATACCAACACACTTATCGGTTAAAGGGAGGTTTATGGATTTATGACTAACGACGTTATAAAAGAAGCCGTTGCGAAACAGCAGTCGGGGGACAGAAAGCTGCTGGCGGACAACAGCGTCCTCGGTAAGGCTATGACCTTTAATATAGGCGACCAGGTCTATGGCATTGAAATACAATATGTCAAGGAAATTATCGAGGTACAGAGGATAACCAAGGTTCCGCATGTTCCCCCATATATAAAGGGAATAATAAACGTGCGAAGCAAGGTGGTTCCCATAGTAGACATAAGAATCCGCTTTGGTAAGCCCGAGATACCCTACACCAACCGCACCTGCATTATCATTCTGGAGCTTGGTGACGTTTCGGTGGGAATTATTGTTGACAGTGTGGCGGACGTTGAGGATGTTCATATGACGGAGATATCCGCGACTCCCGACAACAACTCTGTCAACACAAATGATTTTATCCAGTATATGATAAGATCGGACGATACAACAAAGCTCATTCTTGATGTGGCAAAGCTGCTTGACGAGCAGGAGTTTGAAGTTTAAGTTTTCAAGCTGCAAGTTTTGTGCGCAGAGTGCTGTTCGGGCAACACTCTGACCCGAACAGCGCAATACCGCACAAAGCCTGAAAGGAGGTATGCTCCTTAGCGGGAGCATGGTTATATAAATGGCACTGGAGATTACAGACAAAGAATTTGACCGGCTGGTAACCTATATGCATGATAATTTCGGCATAAATCTGGCGTCGAAAAAGGTACTTGTAAAGGGCAGGCTGGGAAATATGCTCAACGAACGCGGCTTCAAAAGCTACGATGAGTATATAGATGCCGTTCTGGCGGATACTTCGGGAGCAGAAGTGACCACCATACTTAACAAGCTCACCACCAACCACACCTTCTTTATGCGTGAGCCGGAGCACTATACTTTTTTAAAAGATACGATACTGCCTTATATGGTAGAGCAGAACAAGCAGAGTAAAACTCTCCGCATATGGAGCGCCGCCTGCTCAAGCGGAGAGGAGTGCTATACTACGGCTATGCTGCTTGATGAATATTTCGGGCGGGATAAAGCAAACTGGGACACACGCATTCTTGCGACCGATATCTCTCAAAGCGTCATAAACAAGGCGAAAGAGGGTATTTATCACGAGGATGGCATGAAAGGGCTGAGCAACGACTGGAAATCCCGTTACTTCAACGATTTGGGAAACGGGAATTATGAGATTTGTCAGGCGATAAAGGACGAGGTCATTTTCAAGACCTTCAATTTGATGGATCCTATGCCCGACAAATATAAGAGAAATCCTTTCGACCTCATCTTCTGCCGCAATGTTATGATTTACTTTGACCAGCCGACGAAAACTGCACTTGTGGAAAGATTTTACGATGTGGTAAAGCCGTGCGGATATTTCTATATCGGACACGCGGAGAGTGTTCAGCGCAATGAAACAAGGTTTGATTACGTGAAGCCCGCAATATACCGCAAGAAGGAAAAATAGCTCTTAATGTATAAAAGTATATGGATTAATATTCAGGTACTGTTTTTGAACACAACTTAAAGAAGCGATAATTAACGAAGCGTGTATGCGGTTTTCTCAGCGCTCGTCTTGCGGCAATCCGGATATTCCGGAATTTGCAGGTACGCTCTGACGAATAACGAATTCAATTTTCCGGAGCACTTATATGAGAAGAATTAAACTTTTGGTGGTTGACGATTCTATCCTCTTCAGAGAGGTACTTTCGCGCTATATTCGTCAAGATATTCAGATTGACATTGTCGGGACAGCGGGAGACCCCTATTCCGCACGTGATATGATACTGAAGTATGAACCTGACGTCATGACGCTGGATATAGAGATGCCGCGCATGGACGGCGTGGCTTTTCTTAAAAAGCTGATGCCGCAGTATTATGTTCCAACCATAATCGTATCATCTTCCGAAGAACACAAAAAGGCGGCTCAGGACGCGGGTGCGATAGAATTTATTCCAAAGCCCATCGCCCGCACCAACTCGGATATGGAACGCTTCTCGAACGTAATATGCGCGGCGATAAAGCGTGCATATGCGAAGGGCGGCAGTCTGATAGGCAAGGCAAATGTGCGACCCGCCTCAGGCGGAACTGTTTACGATAAAGCGGATAAAACGGAAAAGCCGGACACTGCCATACGTCCTATCATAAGCAGCTTTGCAACGACGTCTGCCCCTGCAAAACCCGCGCCGCCCAAGGCACCGGAACAGCTGTCAAGGCAAAGCAATCGCTCTCTTCCGCACAACGGCACAAAATTCCGCAAAACTGATGTTATTATCGCACTTGGAGCATCAACAGGGGGAACGGAAGCTCTTGAGCAGGTGGTTAAGGTTTTTCCCGAAGATACACCTCCGGTAATAATTGTTCAGCATATGCCTGCGGGTTTTACAAAGCTGTATTCCGAAAGACTTAACCGCAACTGTAAAATGCAGGTTAAGGAAGCGGAGGACGGTGACAGACTCAGAAGAGGTCTGATAATTATCGGGGCAGGAGAACATCATCTTCGGCTGTGCCGCGACGCAAGAGGCTATTTTGTTTCCTCCAAATCAGGGGAAAAGGTTTCAGGGCATTGCCCGTCGGTTGACGTTATGTTCACCAGCGTTTCTGAGGTGGCTGGTGCGAACGCCATTGGTGCTATTCTTACGGGAATGGGACGCGATGGCGCAAGCGGACTGCTTAAAATGAGAAACGCAGGAGCGTTCACCATTGGACAGGACAAAGAGAGCTGCGTAGTTTACGGAATGCCTATGGAAGCGTTTAATATCGGTGCGGTGGAGATACAAGCGCCGCTGTACAACATTCCGGATATTATACTTAATCAGCTTTACTAAAACAATATAACCGCAAACCTTTTCATTGGTTTGCGGTTTTTGATTTTGAAAAAAATCAAAGGGTCAGTGTACATATGTGTATATCTTAGTGTCAGGGTGGTGGCAAACCCTGAAAGGTGCACATTTGTAATGATTAATTTATGCTGATAAAGGAAAAGTCAGCAGAAATTTTTACACAAGTTAACCTTTAATTGGATTTACAGACACCTTCTAATATAATTATCCGCGATAAGTGCAAGTAACCTATTGTAATAATCAAAAAATTGTGATACAATAATAGGGAAATGCTGATTAAAACATATCTGTCAGCTCAGGCGAGGATACTTACAGGTCTTATTGTGTTATGTTTTGTTTTAATCAGCTATCCTTTAATATGACAATTACATCAGACAGAAAAGGAGATTTGCCATGAATAACAGCAGCTATCCACAAGGTCACCAGCCTCAAAATCAGCATACTCAGCCAAAGAAGCAGACACCCGCAGGCGGAGAGCTTTTTGTTGGGCTTAATATATTGAGCAAAATCGGGGTCGTTTTTATTATACTTGGAGTCATAGCGTTTGCGGCAGTATCGGAGGGATATCTTCCTGCAACGGTAAGAATGATAATGATTTTTGCGGTAGGCGCTGTAATGGCGGGGGCAGGTGAGCTGTTTTACCGCATACATTCCGTGGTATTTGCGCGTGCTCTTACGCTGGGGGCGATAATTGACGCCGCGGTTTCCGTACTGATAAGCTACTACGCGCTTGAATCGATTAACGCGATAGCCGTTATCGGCATTGGAACCGGTGTATCGCTTGGCGGCATGATGCTTGCATGGCGCTATAAATCCCAGACGATCATGATAATAACGCTTATATGTGCCTTTTTACCCTATTTTGCGGCAGCAGATACGAAAGCGGGATTTTATTCTGCGCTTACCTATCTGCTTGTAGTTCAGGGCGCGGCGGTGATAGTTGCGGCGCATAAAAAATGGGGCGGCGTAATCCCGACGGGTATGATGTGCAACTTTTTCATGTCGATATGCGTATTTGTTTTCGGTCTTACACATATTGATTCGGAGTTCCGGACAGCTGTACTCGCATCGCTTTATGTGTTTCTCTCCTATGGGATATACTCCGCGTATACCCTGCTTGAAGCCGCAAGAAACGGCGGAAAGATGCCTGCCGGGAATCAAGCTGTCTTTCTCATTGCTCAGACCCTCACTATTTTTGCCGTGATATGCTTTATGACGATATTTACAGACAGAGCCTCGGCTGGAGCGGCGTTGTTTATGCTGGCAGCTTTATATCTTGGTCTGGAAATAGCATTTACCGCAGCTGCGGGACATAAAACCTCAGTGGTCGCCTGCGCAGACAATTTATTTCTTTCGTCTGCTTCCATTGCAATATTTACGGCACTTCCGGGCAGATACGCTTATATTATATTCCACCTGTTTGCTGCGGCAGTCATGATATGGGGTCTCCTGTCCAAGCGGCATATGCTGAAAGGGTGGGGGTATGCCCTGCTGGCGCTGGCGGAGGGGTATTTCCTGACTTACTGCTGCTTACTCAACGACGAGTTATTTGCGTGGCAATTTACGCTTAATGCGGCGATATGGCTTGGATTGATGATATTTCATATTGCCAGAAAAAAAGAAAGTACGCTGTTCAGCTTATACACCTCGGCAGTGGTTATAAATCTGGGAGCTTACGCGAGTTATATGCTGTCGGAAAAGCTCATTGGGCTGCTGATACGCACCGGAACAGTGATATACGGAAACCATTGGCTTTACATCGCAGCGTTTTCCGCAGCAGCGTGGTTTCTTCTCGGATTTGTTTCCGGAAAGCTTAAGCATATGAAAAAGGGTGCAGCATGGCTGTCTCTGTCGCTTTATACAGTGGGATTGATTTGCCTGCTTACTGCGAATATACATAACGCCCGTGCAGCGAAAAGCACGGTTCTCGCAGTCATTTTGACCGTCTTACTTAATATAGCTTCGGTATTGGCAACGCTGGATATGGCTTTGAAAATAAAAGCACTCGCTCCGAAATTCGCCCGGGCTGTGGGATTGGTAGTGTCCGCTTACGGGCTGTATGCGCTGACCGTTACATTAGGCTCTAACAAATGGGTCGTATTTACAAGCTGTATAATAAGTATAGTCTACTTGGCTATGGCGGCGCTGTGGATAATCTTCGGATTCCGAAAAAATAACGCACTTTTAAGGCGATTTGGTCTTGCGCTTGCACTGCTGTCGGCGGCAAAGTTGTTCCTGTTCGACTTTAAGGGACTTGACGCGGTAGGAAGAACTCTTATGTTTATCGGCTTTGGTATTACGCTTTTGTGTATCTCGTTTGCTTACGGATTTGTCAGCAAGAAAATGAAGAACAAATAAATCATGTAAAGAATGTCAGTGATGTTATAACAAATCAAAACTAAAACTATAAACGGATTTTTTGCCCGTCAGAATAATCTGACAATAGCTGAAAACCTTGATTCTTTTCCACTTGCTTTTTCCACGTTTTTAACCAAGTTTTCAACCGTAAAATAAGGCTTGGTTGAGGAAAAATGCGGAAAAAACAAGCAAAGTTGTTGAAAACATGCCTTGAAAACTTGTATTTTTAACATTTTATCAACTTTTCAACGTTGGAATTGTTGAAAACTTTTCGTCTGTTTCACTAAAAAACATTGGCGCTTGCCATGCATAATAGGTTATTTATTATTCATAAATTGTCACAAATTGACCTTATAAAAAATTTAGCAAACCATTTTTTAAAATAGCGTAACATATGCAGCATCATGCGTCTACTCATCACAACGGGGTAAATGTGTATTGTTGTTTTCTAAGCCAAACGATAAAAACGGACAATTCGGTACAGCGGATTCCGCCCCGAATTGTCCGTTTCTTAATTATAAATCCTTTGCTGCATCCTTAAGTATCGCAGCAATTTTTTCCATACGTGACTGCGAAATAGTTTCACCGCGGTCGTAGCCTTCAAGAAAGTGAAGCAACTCCGCACTGCTGGAGCATACGTAGTCGTTTTCCCGCAAATTCAGCCGCAGCTTGGCATTTGGAGAGGAGAAAAACAACACCGTGTCCACCCACACGTCCTCGCCCGATGCGTTGAGTATGCTTTTGACGATATCACGCTGGCGGCGCATCTGTTTTATGGGATTATCCATCTCTATACTGCTGTTTTTGCCGTCGCGGTAAAATTTCTTTTGAGTCCACTTTTCTGCTTTCCAGCTGCCGCTGATAGCACCCGAATGGTTTTTCACCTCTACAATGATAATGCCTTTATGACTTACCACCATCAGATCCAGCTCCGAACGTCCTTTTTTATAGCGCACCGGAAGATTTCGCAGAATTATGTTGTTTCCGCTCAACTTTTTAGCTATGCGGTAGAGCTGCTTCTCACCGCGCAGCCCACTGTTCAGAACGTTGTAGCGCCTTGCGAGAAAAGCATAGCCCACATTACACAGGAAAATGAGTATTATTACCACAGCCGCGGTTATTGGGGTTTCATACAGCTTAAGCCATACAAACGCCATAAGAAGAAGCACAGGGCATATACCCACAATTACCTGAAGCACGAACAGAGCCGCTGCTGCCTTGTTGTTGCGGTTTTTTCCCTTAATAATTTTATTCATATCAAACGTTGAATTTAAACAGAGTAACGTCGCCGTCCTGCATTACGTACTCCTTACCCTCCAGCCGAACAAGACCCTTTTCCTTGGCGCCGTTCATTCCTCCGCAGGAAATAAGATCATCAAAAGCAACTATCTCCGCGCGGATAAATCCTCTTTCAAAATCGGTGTGTATCTTTCCCGCTGCCTGCGGGGCTTTTGTTCCATTGGTAATTGTCCATGCGCGGACCTCCTTTGGACCCGCGGTCAGGAAAGAAATAAGTCCAAGCAGCCGGTAACCCGTTTTTATAATACGCGCAAGACCCGATGACTCCAGCTTCATATCCGCCAGAAACATTTCTTTATCCTCATCGGACATATCGGAAATTTCCGCCTCTATCTGTGCGCAAATGGGCAGTACCTCAGAGTGTTCCTCCGCGGCGATAGCGCAGACCGCCTTGAATTGTGCATTGTTGTTTATATCCCCTGTAAAATCCGCTTCGGACAGATTGGCAGCGTAAATAACGGGTTTATTCGAGAGCAGGGGGGTATCTTTCAACATTTCCCTCTCTTCTTCGGAGTAGTCATAGCTGCGGGCAGATTTTCCGTTTTCAAGATGAGCCTTAAGCGCTTCAAAAAAGTCAAGCTCCTTCTGAACGCTTTTATCGCCCTTAAGCGCCTTTTTCGCCCTGTCTATCCGACGCTCCAGTATCTCCAGGTCGGAGAATACAAGCTCGAGATTGATGGTTTCTATATCCCGCGCCGCACCTATTGAACCGTCGACATGAATAATGTTGTCGTCCTCAAAGCAGCGCACAACATGGACGATAGCGTCAACCTCGCGGATATTTGATAAAAACTTGTTTCCCAGACCCTCGCCCTTGCTCGCGCCCTTTACCAGTCCAGCGATATCAACAAATTCCAAAGTGGCGGGGGTGAATTTTTCGGGGCTGTACATCTCGGCGAGCTTGTCCAGACGCTCATCGGGAACGGAAACTATACCCACGTTCGGCTCTATCGTGCAAAACGGGTAATTTGCGGATTCCGCGCCCGCGTTGGTGAGCGCGTTGAACAGAGTGCTCTTGCCGACATTCGGCAGACCTACCATACCTAATTTCATTGATTGTGACCTTTCTTTAAATTGTGATATTTTCTATTTTAACACTTTTCGCGGCATTTTTCAAGAGGTAATTGGCTCTTTTGCTGTTTTGCATGGAATTTTATTGTATGATTTGCATAAAGCAAGGCAAATATTGACATAATAGTGTCTTTGTTATAAACAAAGTGTCGGAACTCATGGGATATATAGTACTTTATTGAATTTTAAAGAATTAGCAAGATTCGCAAGCATTTTATTATAAACAATACATATCAACAAAAAAGAACCAAATTTCGTTTAATTATTTATGTTAAAAGTCCGCAAACAGCGCTAAAAAAAGTTTTACAGTTCTGAACTATCACAGCACTCGCGGTACTCCAGCGGAGTCATACCTGTTTCCTCTTTGAAGCACTTGCAGAAATGGCTTTGTGAACAAAATCCGAGAGAATTTGCCACCGAGGAAAGCTGAACGTCCTTCGAAATTAGTTTTCTGGCTTCCTCTATACGCATTTTGCGTATGCATTCCGTTATGGTGATACCCATCTCCCGCTTAAACAGCGCGGAAAGATGGCTTCGGTTGTATCCCGCCGCCGACGCTATATCTTTGACAGTTATTTTATTGTAAAGGTTATCCCTCACATACCTCAGCGTCTTTTTTACCGCAGACGAAAACCTTCCGCTTGCTGCCTCTTTCATTCTTTGCGCAAATTCGAGAGCCATATCATCGTTCACCGCAGCCACCTCCTCCGCGGTTCGGCAATTATCCGCGCGGCGAATAAAAATATCACTCAAAGTATACGCCTGCTCCTGCGACATTCCCGCGGCGATACACCGACGCGTTATGATGGTACAGTTTGCAACAAGGTGATATATCGCGTTGCGCAGGGGGTTGTCCGACAGCCTGCCCTTTTCCGAGCAGCCGTTCGGCTCGGAGGGGTATTTTCTCCTTAACTCCAGTATTCCCTCCACATCACCAGAGGAAACCATATCATAAAACTCCCTTTCGTCCCCGTACGGCGGGTGAGGAAGCCCGTTTTCACGCCTCAGCCATAGTAAATAATCCAAGTTTTTCATTATTATATCTCCAAGCCGTTAAACCGTTAAATCACTCCGTGATATGGCAATAAAAGCTGCCCACCCCCGTGTAAATTTCAGGGCGGGCAGCAGTCTGTTCCACAAGCCGCCGCAGTTGGGGAAATTTTGACTGAATTTTTTCGATGCGGCGTAATATAAATTTTTATTTTGTTTTTTAGACAATATTCCGTATTAATGTTACAGCTCTTTAGCTATGCAGCATATGACAGTATTGCTGCCGCATCTATTGCGTTTATGCGACCGTCGCCGTTAAAGTCCCCTATAAACGTATCAAGTGCCATGCTGTTGGCGAGGCTTCTCAGAATTAAAGCCGCGTCTATCGCGTTTATGTTGTGATCCCCGCTTACATCGCCGGGAATTTTAGCCGCGCGGTCGATCACCACAAAATAGCGACCCGCGCCGTACACGTCAAGAGCCGCGTTGCCCGATTCGTCTATCTGTGCCCAAGAAACATATTCCGCTCTGTTCTTCTGTTCGTTATAGCGGAGCAGTGTAGCAAATCTGCCGCTTTCCTCGGTGCCTATATTGTATATCAGCCGGGACTTCATTCCGATATCCCCGATATCAAACCGCGCCTCCGCCGTACCGCCAACGGTAAAGATAATATCCTGAGGAACGCGGTTGGTGTAAATGAAAAGAGGATTAACAATGCTGATGTTGCTGTTAGTATCGGTCAGCCATGAAAAATGCGCGTCTATCGGAACGCTTTCCGAAAGCACAGGCTCGACGGGTTCAGCCGGTTCAATGGGTTCGATGGGTTCGTCGGGTTTGATAGGCTTTTCAGGAATCTCAGACATATCCGGTTCGGTGGGAGCGGGTTTTTCGGGTTTTTCAGGTTCTTCGGGTCTGGGTTTATCCTGCGGCTTTTTTGTATCCTCAGGAGCGGTGCTTGTGTTTTCGTCATAGTCCTCATCTGCGTTGGGTATGGCTGCGGGATTGCTGATTGAGTGATCTTTGCTTATGGTCGCGGTGCTTACGCAGAAATAATCATGCCGCAGCACAGGTTTGGAGCCTACTGGATCATCCCATGTAACGTCCACATGATACCATTTTTCCCCAATCTGCACCATATTCCACATATGGTTTTCTCCGTTTCCGGAGCCTACGATGCATATACAGGGCACACCTATGGATTGACAAAGATAGGCAAACGCCTTTGAATATCCCTCGCAAAGCGCCCTTCCGTTCACAAGAGGTCCGTCCGCTTCGGATTTGTATACCGGTCCGTTAAGCGTGTATGTAGTCATATTGACAATTGAATCATGCAGCACCTTTACCCGTTTAAATCCGTCAGATTCCTTCAGCGCTTCCTCTATAATGGGTGCGGCGGCGTTTTCAATCTGCTCTCTGATATTTTTCACCTGCGCTGCGTTTCGGATATATTTCGGATTTACGGTAAGCCATGTGTGGGTAGTTGGACTTCCCGTTCCCGTGGCGGAGCCGTCAATATTGAAAAGCTGCGGATTTTCGTATTTCAGCAGCGTCATTACCATTCCTAAAGATTCGTCATTAAGCTTATATTCTCCTATGTTAATATTGCTTTCGCCGTTTTGCACAGAGCTGAAAAGAAGTCCATAGACCGCTTTCTGATTTTCTGTAAGAAGCGAATAATAGTATTTTGACGTGTAATCCTCAAGCAATCCGGCTCCCGCCGCG
>CAJTMU010000052.1 GCA_910577365.1 uncultured Oscillospiraceae bacterium
TGTACCAAAGCGGGGCGGAGTGTGAGATTATAGATTTACGGGAATTTAATTTGTCTCCGTGTGTCGGCTGCGGTAAGTGTTTTGAAAGCAGGCAATGTTGTAAAGACAGGAATATTAATTTAATTTATAATAAGATTATTGATTCAGACTGTGTTTTCTTTGTTTCGCCTCATTATGCGCCTATACCCGCAAAATTAAGTATGTTGTTGGAAAAAATGGAAGAAATAACATTTTTACATTGGTGGAAGGATAATAAATATAAGTCACAAATGTATAATAAACCAGCGGGTATTATATCTCATGGAGGCGGTTCAAGTTGGGCTTTGGCAAGTTATAAGGCAATGGTAAACGATACAATAGCAAATGCATTAGATACGATTCAATGCAAGGTTGTTGCTTATAACGCTGAATGGAGCACTGGGATTTCGCTCCCTGTACAAAGTGTTATAGAAGAAAAGGATATCTTTCCAATTCAGGTATATGATTGGGAGACAATTGAGCAGAAGATACAAGAATATGTAAAATGTGTGACGCGGGAAATTTGACGGAGCATTTCTGTTAAACAGAGTTGTTAGAGGGTGTTTGCAAACACGTTTAAAGGTGGATTTACGGCAAAATTTCGGTTGACTTTATTAAAAATCATTGAAATACATACAATATTTCTACGTTTTTTTCCTCATCATCGAAAATTTTGTATCGGAAATCTGCTCTTTTGGGGTTTGTAAATACCCTTTAATAAATATAACCTTTTCCTTGCTGGTTATTTAGAAATTTTCCGAAGAGCGGTTGCAAAAAACTTGCTTCTGTTATCAGATTTGCGGAAAAGGCGAATGTTTTAAGCTTCGCTTGTTGTGCTGCGCTTTCTTGACTCGTATGCCACAAATGAAACAAAATAGATTTAAAATCTTATAGAAAATTTTAAATAGCATTGCGCAGACAAAAAATCGGTTTTGCATGTGTTTTTTTCTAAAAAAGGATTATATTAACTTTGGCTTGACAGTATGCCAAGTTTTTGATATAATTATAATACTTGTATAGGATAAAATCATGTATAATTTATTTTATAAAACAGTATTACTTCTGGGTTTTATATATTTAAGGAGGGATCGGGTATGGATTTAAAATCGGTTCTTAAGCTGCTTACCGAAAAGGTTGGCGTGTCGGGAGATGAGCGGGATGCTTCGGAAGCTGCTGCGGAGCTTTTAAAGCGATACGCGGAGAACGTTGAGATTGACAGCTTCGGGAATGTCACGGGGTTTGTCAGATCCCACGATCCCGATGCGGAAACGCTTATGCTGGACGCGCATATCGACCGTATAGGAATGATAGTCACATATATTGATGACGGAGGCTTTGTCAAAATGGGCAGCGTCGGCGGCACGGATCTTCGGATAATGCCTGCGCAAAGCGTTACCATACACGGAAAGCGAAAAGTAACCGGAGTTATCTCCACTCTTCCGCCTCACGTTTCCGATGACAGAAGCAAGGTTGCGGAGATAGGCGAGCTTGCCATAGACGTTGGTATGACAAGAGAGCAGGCGAAAAAATGTATTTCACTCGGAGACAGGATAACAATAAATTCGGATTTCCGAGAGCTTGCGGGAAACAGGGTATCCGCGCCGGCTGTTGATGACAGGAGCGGGGTATGCGCGATTCTGGCAGCTCTTGAAATGCTTAAAAAGCGGAAATTGAAATATAATATCGCTGTCAGCTTTTCAGCACAGGAGGAAACCGGTGAGCGCGGAGTAAAGCAGACCGCTTTCCGTATCCGACCAGACAGGGCTATTGCCGTAGACGTTTCCTTCGGGAGAACTCCCGATAGTGAGCCGCGGGATACTGCAGAGCTTGGGAGCGGGGTCATGATAGGTTTTTCGGCGGCTCTTGACAGGGAGATGTCCGAAAGCCTGAAAAAGACAGCGGAGGAAAAGGAAATACCATTTACCATAGAGGTAATGCCGTCGAACACGGGTACAAATGCGGACAGCATAGCCGTAAGCGCCGGTGGAGTGCGCTGCTGCACACTGTCATTCCCGATACGCTATATGCACACACCCACGGAAACCGTGGATATCGGGGATATCGAGGCGACCGCGAGGTTGATATGCGAATATGCGGGAGGTGAGGAAAATGCTTGACAGGCTGAGAGAAATATGCACTGTAAACGGAGCTTCAGGTGACGAGAGCCGCGTTAGAAATTATATCAAAGCTCACATTGCCGCCGATGAAATAATTACGGATAATCTTGGAAATCTTCTGGTGTTCAAGCGTGGGAAGAAATCTCCTAAAAACAAGATAATGCTTGCCGCGCATATGGACGAGGTCGGCTTTATGATAACAGATATAACCGATGATGGCTTTCTGCGCTTCGGAGCGGTCGGGGGAATAGACCCGCGCGTCGTTCTCGGAAGAGGACTGGAGCTTGCGAGCGGTGTTAAGGGAGTTGTCGGAACAAAGGCAGTTCACCAGCAGTCGGCGGAGGAACGCAGAAAAGCTCCTGATTTTGATGAGCTTTTGCTTGATATTGGAGCGGCGAGCCGTGCTGAGGCGGAGAAATTTGCGGCGCGGGGAGATTATGCATATTTCTGCGGGGATTTTTTCGGCTTCGGCGACGGATTTATCAAGGGCAAGGCGCTTGATGACCGCGCGGGCTGCCTAATTATGATGGATATGCTGAACAGTGAGCTTGAGTATGACGCTTGGTTTGCCTTTACCGTGCAGGAGGAGGTAGGTACAAGAGGCGCTAAGGCGGCTGCGTTTACAATAGCGCCAGATATTTCCTTCGTTATTGAAACTACAACCGCCTGTGATATCAGCGGCGTAAGCGGCGATAAGAAGGTGTGTGAGCTTGGCGGGGGAGCGGTGGTCTCGTTTATGGACAGAGGCACAGTGTACGATAGGGAACTGTACGGGCTTGCCTTTGAGATGGCGGGGCAAAACAAGATACCTATCCAGACAAAGACCCTTGTCGCGGGCGGCAACGACAGCGGGGCAATACACGTATCACGCGGCGGAGTGCGTACCTGCGCGATGTCGCTGCCCTGCCGCTATCTCCATTCACCCTCCTGCGTAATAAAAGAGAGCGATTATGGCGCGGTAAGGTCGCTTGCGGAAAAAATGCTGAGCGCGGCGGCGGAGCTGTGATAACGCGGATAAGCGCTTTGGAAGATTTTTTACGGCTTCCCGTCCGAGGTGTTGAGGCTCAGAA
This sequence comes from uncultured Oscillospiraceae bacterium, assembly GCA_910577365.1. Taxonomy (GTDB): domain Bacteria; phylum Bacillota; class Clostridia; order Oscillospirales; family Ruminococcaceae; genus CAG-115. The sequence continues at coordinate 3,206 of CAJTMU010000052.1, forward strand.
GATACGAGCACTTTATAAGGCTTACGGTGCGGAATATGATTTTTGCCGCTTTTATAGGCAGAACGGCGACACTTTCATTGCCGTTCTTGACGGGGACTTCGTTTTGTGCAGCGGTGAAGCGGATTATCGCGAGCTGGCGGGCTTTATTTCCGTATGCGGATTTGTCAGTATCTTTTGCTCCGAAAAGGCAGCAGCAGAGCTTACGTGTATCTTAGACGCTGTAAGTCATAAAATATGTTTAATGCGTTATGCTGGTGGCGCGGCGGCGATTGAAAATATTGACCGACAGCCGCGGCTGGATAAGGTTTATGAGATATTGAAAACCGCTTTTAACATTCAATATGAGCCTTGGTATCTTGATATGTCGCACAGAATAAGGCATGAGGTATCTCGGTGTGTTATTCTGGAAGACTCGGCGCTGACGGTGCAGCACGATATAAATGGAGAGGCATTGCTGTCGCAGATAGCCGCGCTGCCGTGCAGCAGGGGAAAAGGGACTACAAAGCGGCTTATCCGCGCTGTTTGCAGCGAGCTTGCGCCGTCGGAGGTATCGGTGCTTTGTGAAAGAGAGCTTACAGAATTTTATAGGAAGTGCGGATTTGAGATCGCGGAGGAAAAGTGCCTGCTTAGGCGGGAGAATTGATTTATGGATTTGAGGGGCAGTTTATGAGAAAATTTGTTTTGGCGGCTATTGTCGTGGCAGTATGTGTTTTTGGCGTGGGCTGCGGTGAAGAAAGCCCTCTTCCTGCCTCGGCGGTAAGCGCTCCTAAATCCGCGGGGGTGATCCCGAGCGGGTTATATACTCGTGAAGATGCCATTGAAGAGTCGAGTGTTCCAGACAGTGCAGTCACTTCAACCACGCCAAGCACCACCGCTTTAACGCTGCCCGCGGATCCGTCGCTGACAATACCTGATGAGCCGCAGCTTACCCGCCCCGAAACTCCGGCTCTTACCGAGCCTAATGATCCCGATTTAACCCAGCCCAAGCCGCCTCTTCTTACATCGCCGAATGCGCCCGAGCTTACTTACCCCGAGGCGCCCAACCTCACATCACCCGCAATGCCGGTTCTGACACAACCGACGGAGCCGTCACTTACCGCACCGGGCACTCCCAAGCTTACTCAACCAAAGTTTCCCGAAATTACCGTTCCGAATGCTCCTGTACTGACTCATCCTGGTACTCCATTGCTTACCGTGCCGCTTTCTCCGGAGCTTACGCTTCCTCAAGCTCCCGAACTTACCTTGCCAAGCTCCCCCTCGCTCACCTATCCGGATTCACCTGAACTTTTCTTGCCCAATGAGCCTGTTTTGACACTTCCGCCCGCTCCCGAACTAACTGTTCCCGACAAGCCCGCGCTTACCACACCCCGTCCCTTTACGGGATAAAACGAATGTTTGATGTGTGTGAAAACTTTTTACCAGTTGGGTTTAGGTTTGCCTGTAAATGTTGAAACATGGCTGTAAAGCCGCGTTTCAGCCTGTAGAAAAAGCCTATATGTCACGCAATGTTGTCGCATGAAATTTCAAAAAGTGTCAGAATTTGCTTTGCAAATTCTGACCGGTTTCCGCAATCGCGCATAGTGAGCGAAGCGAACGGAGCGTGCTTGCGGAAATTTTGAAATTTTTTCAAATAATTCTTCTTAGGTCAACCTTTATATACATACTGAAACGCGGCTTTACAGCCGCGTTTGTTCTATTTTGAAGTACTCCCAAAGCCGCCGTTTCTGACGCCCTCTGCATTATCGTCGTATGTGATGCCGTATTCCACGAAAATGCCCTGCGCAAAAGCCGTTCCAGCGGGAATTTCAAGGCTTTTGCCTTCGTTTGTGTCATTTGTTATTTTTATGAAAATATGACCCTCATTGTCGGAGCTGTAGTAATCGCTGTCGATAATACCAACAGTGTTGTTCAGCTGTAAGCGGTATTTGAAGCCCAGCCCGCTGCGAGGATAGATTTTCAAAACCCAGCCGTCCTCTATAAACACACGTATTCCCGTTGGAATTTTGGCTGTTTCGTTTGGGGCAAGAACAATATTATATGGTGCAAATATGTCATACCCCGCCGAGCCGCTTGTGGCGCGCGTTGGCATCGTGATTTCGCTGTAAATTTCCTTCGCGTTTTCACGTTCGCAGCCCTCAAGAAACTGTTTTAGGCTAACTTTTTCAAACCGTGCTATTCGCTTCATTTTGTCCTCCGTATTTTTTTCAATAATCGAAAGCCACTTGATTTTTTATGGCTTCCTCGCAAGCTGCAAATCTATCGTATCGTAAATGGTTATTGAACCACCGTGTCTGCTGATGGCTTTTTCAATATCTGAAAAAAACTCGTTTCTTATCTTTTCATCAATTACGATATGGTCGGAATATGTTCCCAGTAACGCTGAATACTCTTCTGCGGAGAAAGTGCGCGTTCTTTGGAAAATTGCGTATTTAATATCCGTGAAGCCGTATTTTTCAGCAATATATGCTCTGTCGCGAGCCTGATCTTCGTCATATTCGCGCAGGATTTCACGTTCGCGGTTATGGTATGTATAATAATATTTGTCATAAATGCGGTCGATTTCCTCTGACATGGCGGGATTTCCCTTGTCGCGGTATGGGTGGTTGGCAAACCGCGCAAATACTCCACCGTTCTTTAACATGAAAAAGACTTTTTCGTACCCTGTTTTTTCCGGAATCCAGTGGAACGCTGACGCGGAGTACACCAAATCAAAAGAGCTGCTTTCAAAATCTATATCTTCAAATTTGCCCGTTACCACTGAAAATTTAGGGTAGTCTTTGAATTTTTCAGCACATAATTCGGAAAAATGCTTGCCTAATTCAACAGCGGTCAGCTTGCAGTCTGTACTTAGTATCGGCAGCGTAGCCTGTCCCGCGCCGATACCCACTTCAACGACCCTGCTTGAACCGTTTAAAGGAACATAATCAAAAAGTTTACGGTACAGCTCATCAACATACCCGGGTCTTAGCTTCTCATAAGCACAGGCTACCGTGTCAAACGTCCATTCCAGTCCTTTAATGCTCATAGAATTTCCTCTGTAAAAAAGAACACCTATTAAGATACAAAGTGCATCAAAATTGGTGTTTCAATTTTGTTGTGTGGTGAAAGCGAACCCGCGCTGGTCAAACCTTTTAATTTCCAATAGTGGGCAGCTAATTTGATGTTAAATGCACACCTGAGCAAAGACAAAAATTCTTGCATCAGTGTTTCGATTAGCGTAATTTTGTTGAAACAAGTTTGTCCAAATACAAATATTCAATATTACCAGCAAAGGAGTATGTTTGTGAAATTTTTTGATATCATTTGACACCAATTATTTTAAATAGAACTTATAATCTTTATTAACCAATGTATAATCACTTAATTTTAACGTAGATAATTTACCATTATTCGCAAAAAATCTAGCAAAATTCATAATCGAATGATATTCAATTGCTCTCAAAAGAGGGTGAAACTTAGGATGCACGATTTCATATCTAAATTTATTCCAATTAGGAATTTCAGATCTATTACATTTGACTCTATCGCCTAATCTTATTGCACTTCCAATATATAACTGTTTGTTTTCCTCATCAACTAAATAATATACAACATGATTTTGTTCTTCATGCTTATATAATTCATTCACATCAAGCCAACCTGTTGATTTTGTTATTATATCTTGCTTATGTTTATCATCACTAAGCCAACCAAATACATTTTCTTCTACTAACCTTTTGAATGTATGATCATAAGGAGTCTCAATTTTAATAAATGTTTCTAACTCAATCGTTCCAATGCTAAGAGGCTTAAATATAATTACTTCTTGAGAACCGCCTAAAAGGTTTGTAATATAATATTTTTTTTGCTCCTTTGCCGCAAAGTTCTGACTTTCAATTGCAAAATAACTTTGTATAAATTCTTGCTTTAAAGAAGACAAAAGTTTTCTGTTGTTATCCCATCTAATCTGATGCACATCTCCCTTTTTTCTATCTACGTGAGCTAGGCGTGCACTATACTCTTTTTTCTTCCATATTATCGTAATGTCTCGGCTTGTACTTAATTCTACTGGATTTTCATATGTAAAATATTGTACGTAATCTTTTGGAATTGTGATACCATATTTAAAAAATGATTTATCTATTTTTTTATAATAATCTTTCATATTATATAGCCTTGTCTCTCATAATTTAGCAACAATTAATTTATTTTTGCAGAAGTGGCGTCTTGCTGGTTGAACCTGTTAAATTTTAACAGCAGACATCTAATTTTATGCTCAATCCAAACCCTTGAGCGAAAACATAAATCCTCGCATCATGGGTTCGACCAGCGAAAATTTTGGTGGAGCATACGGGATTCGAACCCGTGACCCCCACACTGCCAGTGTGATGCGCTCCCAACTGCGCTAATGCCCCATATTCGGATTTTTGAGCAAAAAGCAATAATCTTAGCCTGAACCTTTTGCATATAGAAAATTTTATAATTGTGATTAACATATAGAATGTTTTTTAATAAAATCGGGAAAGGACAAAACAGCCTTTCCCGATTTGAAAACCGCATACACGGTGGTTGCGGGAGCAGGATTTGAACCTACGACCTTCGGGTTATGAGCCCGACGAGCTACCGAGCTGCTCCATCCCGCGATATCTCACATTCATTATTTCCGAATGCTTTACTATTATACCACATTGTTTGAGAATTGTCAACCCCTTTTTGAAAAAATAAGAAATTTTTTCAAAAAAGATATTAATGTGCGGAGTGTTGAGCGCTCCGCACAGCATAAAGGCTATTGATTAAGCCGAAAATGAACAGGAATACCGTTGCGGTATTCTATTTCAGGCTCTCCCTGAATAAGGGGCAAGAAGTAGTTAAGCGCGTCAATGGTTACGTTGTTGCCCTCGGTGTTTATCCATTCGCGGGGAAATTTCTTTTCTCGGTTCGCTATTTTATTAATGTCCGCGGTGACTATTTCCACGCGGTAGGGATTGTTGCTGATACGCTTAAACGTCATCATAACGCCGCTTTTTTTCTCGGTAAGCGCCGCGGATATGGCGGCTCTGCCGATACGCTCCGCCTCTTCAATGTCCGTAAGTGAGGCTATGTGGGAACTGCACCGCTGCATGACATTAAGCTCTATCGAGCGTACCTTGCAGCCTATATGTTCCGAGGTGTATTTTTCAAGATATTTTCCGATACCCGAAAGGTATTTGTGCCCGAAAGCATCGGTAAGCTCCGAGGAAAAGCCGCCAGTTTCGCACCTTATACCCTCGGAGACCGCTACAATCACTGCCTTGTACCGCAGCTGTGCCTGCCTCACGTCTTCAAGATATTTTTCCGGCGAAAAGTCGCTCTCGGGTAGATATATCATATGCGGAGCCGGCTCACCGTTCGCCCTCAGTACGCAGGAGGAAGCAGCCAGCCAGCCCGCGTCGCGCCCCATTATCTCCACTATTGTAACCGAGGGTATGGAATAGACCCTGCTGTCGCGTATTATCTCCTGCAAAGAGGTTGCGACATATTTCGCCGCCGAACCGAAGCCGGGGGTGTGGTCGGTTTCGGTAACGTCGTTGTCAATAGTCTTGGGTACTCCCACGACTCTGATATCCACGCCTTTTGCCTTGAAGTACCTGTCCAGTTTCATTACCGTATCCATACTGTCGTTGCCGCCTATATAGAAAAAGGCCTTGATATTGTGACGTTTGAAGGTATCCAGTATTTTACGGTAGTTTTCTTCGTCCTCTTCAAAATCCTTTAGCTTGAAACGGCAGCTTCCGAGAATTGTAGACGGGGTTTTCATAAGAAGCTGTTTGTCCCTCTCGTCCATTATTATGCTGCGAAGATTGAGCAGCTTGTTGTGAATTATCCCCTCTATCCCGTTTTCTGAGCCGAATATCTCGTCAACTTCGTGATAAGCCTCCGCTCCTGAAAATACACCCGCCAATGAGGCATTGATGGCGGCGGTGGGACCGCCCGATTGTGCTACCGCAATATTAAACATATCTTTTCCTTTTCCTTATATTTTTCTGACCGTAAAATACGTCCGCGCATTAGCGTTATAGCGTACTTGGCGGGTATATTCCCGCATTTTGTTTCTACCAGTCCCTCTCTCCTATAGCGGTTTCGACGTCAATGTCGATATCAAACCATTTAAGAATATATTCAACTGTTTCACCTATGCTGTCCCGTGAGACAGTTTCTATTTCACTGTCATTATCTTCAAATTCCTCCTGCAAATCGTTTATTGCAAGCGTCATTTTATCCAGTTGTTCCTGAATGATATTTTTCTCGGTTTCGCCGCTTTCCAGCAAATTGATAACGTGACAGATCAGCTTTTTTACTTTATCCACAAGAAAATCGGGAAAGTATCCATCGCTATACATTTCCTCCAGCAGGATATAGTTTTCGTCAAACCTTTTCATAATTCCTCCATTACAAAGAGGGGAACGCTAAAGGCTGTTCCCCCGTTTGCGTTATATTCAATCACCGAAGGAAATTCCGATATCCTTAGCTGTTTTTACCATCTTGCAGTCCTCGGGGACGAATTTGGTTTTCATAGCCACATCACCCAGCGGATTTTCAGTAATCTTCCCGTCAACCATAGCTACGGTATACCCGAATTTTTCCTTTTTGAGAAGCTGCGCTGCGTGAGCACCGAATTGTGTCGCGAGAACTCTGTCGTAAGCCGAGGGGCTTCCGCCGCGCAGGATATGCCCGGGAACGACTGTTCTTGTCTCAAGTCCCGTTTTTATCTGTATTTCCTTGGCGATACGGGCTGTCGCAGTGGTTTCGCCGCGGTCTGCGCGGAGCTTTGCGCGCTCCTTTTTCTTAAGCTTTGCCTCTTCAACGTCGTAGCAGCCTTCTGCTATGGCGAGAATTGAGAATGCCTTGCCGGCGTCGGCGCGGCGCATACAAGCCTGCGCCACTTTGTCAATGTCGTAAGGTATTTCGGGCAGCAGAATGATGTCCGCGCCGCCCGCCAGCCCGCTGTACAGCGTGAGCCAACCCGCCTTGTTGCCCATTATCTCTATGCACATAATGCGGCTGTGTGAGTTCGCCGTGGTGTGAATGCGGTCTATTACCTCAGTGCCAATGTCCACCGCGGTGTGGAAGCCGAAAGTAACGTCCGTGCCGAAGATATCATTGTCGATGGTCTTGGGCAGACCGATAACGTTCAGTCCCTCTTCGGAAAGCATATTGGCGGTCTTGTGAGTGCCGTTGCCGCCGAGCGTGAACAGGCAGTCCAGCTTAAGCTCTTTGTAGGTCTGCTTCATTTCCTTTACCTTGTCCACCTTATCGTCCTCAATTATCTGCATCATCTTGAACGGGGTGCGCTTTGTGCCGAGGATTGTACCACCCGTAGTCAGTATACCGGAGAAATCCGAGGGCTGCATTTCCTTGTAAGCCCCGTGGATAAGCCCGTGGTATCCGTCATGTATGCCCACTATCTCCACCTTGTCCTCGCCAAAGCATTCATATGTGGCTTTGGCAACGCCGCGGATAGTGGCGTTCAGCCCGGGGCAGTCGCCGCCGCTGGTAAGGATTCCGATTCTTAATTTTCCCATAGTAATATCCTCCGTAATATTTAATTTTGGTTATTGATCTTTAATCTGTTGTCGCTGCCGTAAAACAGCATTTTATACATACTGAACAGCCTTGAGCATATCCTGTCGTAATATCTTTCCGGCAGCTCGCGCACCGAAAAATTTGTGCTTATTATCATCGGAAGTCTGCGGTTAATCCTCGCGTTAATTATTTCATATATCTGCGAAAGATTGTACTCGGAACTGTTCTCCGCACCCAAATCGTCCAGCACGAGCAGGTCACAGCCTATAAGAAGCGACATTGTATCGCCGTCGGAGCGCCCGAACTGCTCGCTGTTGAGCGTTCTTAGAATTTCGGGCGTTGAGCCGTAAATGACGCTGTATCCTCTTTCTATGACCCTATTGGCTATTGCCAGTGAAAGGTGTGTCTTCCCAAGCCCCGTCGCTCCCATCATCAGGATACCGCTTTCGCTCCCGTCAAATTTCTCCGCAAATTTAAAGCAGTAGGTAAATGCTTCAGTCATAGCGGATTTCTGACTAACAGAGGGATTATCGGGGCATGGAGCATCGGGATATAAATTGAGGTCAAAATCATCAAACCTGCTTAAGGACATCGCCGCCTGCTCGTTCATATCCTTTGAGGCAGCCGCGTATACCAGTTTCATAAAGCAGCCGCACCACTTCCCGTCAGCACAGCCCCTGTCACGGCAGACGCGGCAGGTATATATCGGGTCAAGATAGTTTGCGGGCAGTCCGCTTTTCTCCAGAAGCGCCGTCATGTTGCGCTGAATATTCATATTTTCTCCGCGAAGCGTCTCTATAAGCTCCGTAATGTTTTTTTCGTGTGACAATATCGCGGGAGCAATTTTTGAAGCGGTCAGGGCAAGCCGTGCTTCAAGCAGTCCGTATTCGGGTACGGCACGCAGTACCTCGTCTCTGCGTTTTTCCTCCAGCTCTTTGTTGCGCTCACGCCTTTTGTCAAGCTGAAAGTGGGCGGCAGCATAATATTTTTCATTTAAACTCATTTTATATTACCCATTTTATATTTTACCCGCTCTTATCTGCGCGATAAGCTCTCCCGTATCCACTGACGATCCGCGGGAGCCGCTTGCATTGTCAGAGCGGTTATGTATCTGAGCCATAATCTCGTTTACATCAAAGCTGGACTGGGAGGGCTGACCAGACGGCTTTGCGGCTGAATGCGGTAAGCCGAAGCTCTTTTTTTGCGGATTTTTCGATTTGTATTCCTCCTGCTTTCGACGAACTCCCTCGGTGGTTGTAATTCCTTCCGCTCTCCAGCTCTCCAGTATTTTGTTCATATATGGGAACGAAAGCTTACCCGTTGAGTTTACCGTAATATCATAGGCAAGCATTATCATATCCTCGCCGAAGTTCCATTCCTCCGACCAGGTATGTATAAATTCCTTTTGCTTGGGGGCAAAAGCACTTTTTATTTCCATGGCGGATTTCAGCCTGTCCTCAACTCCGCTGCGGCGGGTTACGAGACGTATGCGCTCTTCCGCAAGGTCAAGAGTGTTTATCTCATCCTCGCTCCAGCTTTCCGCGCATTTCTGAATATAGGCAATGTTTGTCTTTTTTATGCGGAAGCAGTGATCAAGCAGCGTGAGGGCTACGGGGATAGGCAGCCCGTAATAGTCTATCAGCGAAGCGGTGCTTTGAAGCTCTTTCTGATTCATGGCTCGTCCGTAAATGCTCTCCGCGTTCTTGAAAAAAGCCTTGGTGTTGCTGTCGCGGTTAATTATCCTGTTGATATCGCCTGAGGTATAAAACAAGCTTCCCTCTCCAACATGCTTTGTTGTATGGACAGTTCTCTCGGGAAGAGCTTCGCTAAGCGTAATCTGCTCCGCTGGCTCTGATAAAATATCATTCGCGGCGGGAGCGGTGGGGGAGAGCGCCATGTCGGAGGTACATTCAAACCGAACGATACCACGCTGTATCCAGAAATGCGCCGCGTCCTCCAGTTCGCCCTCCAGTCTGAAGCCGAGAGCCTCTTTCAGTTCCTTTTCCGAGAAGCTTTCTCCGCCGTGCCTCAGCAAAAACAGCAGCAGCTTAAGAGAATTACCGCCGGCTATTTTTATGTATTTGTCAACAACGCTCGAAGGAACAGCGAAAACGCTGTTCCATTCACCTGCGTTCAAAGAATAGTTCATTTAAACACCCCATGGATAAATTATCGGCTGATAATTCGGCTTGTATAAATAATGACCTAAAGCGGATTTAAATAAATTTTTTTTACCGCTGCAAACAACGCTTTGTGTTGTTTGCTATTTCACCACGTAAAGACACCGTTCAATTTACAAACTGCTCTTTTGGAGCATCATTTTTGTGGTTTTGCGAAGCAAAATTGTCGATAATCATCAGCGGAACAAAAAGGATGAGGCTTAGCTGCAACGCTAATGACAGCTATGCTGTCGTTAACGCTGTCTAAACCACAGCTTGCAAAAAATTTATGCGTGACGGTCAGTACGGCTTGGCTTTCAGCGTTTCAGAAAACATAATCTTTACGCAAATTTTTACTGCGGCACTATATCCACAAATCGGAAAAACACTTTAATAAAACACAATTGTTTCGTTTAATCAAGACAACTCGCGGGACTGATTGTGCTGCATTTGGTTTTGATCAGCTAATCCCTAAATTTCCACATATATATTTTACCATATTTTTTTTTATTTTTCAATAGGAAACCATTATTTTTTATGGTATTTACATCTAATGCTGCTTTTCTTTAAAAATCAGCCTTGCCAGTTTGTTCAGTCCCAAAAGGCACAGCCATGCTCCGCTTACAAGCGAGAGCAGCAGAATAAATTCCGTCATATTTAGCGGCACGAGATAGAACAGCGATGGCAGCAGCAGAGCCGCACCTGAAAACAGCCCGATAAGTGCAATAAACATAACTCCACGCCGCTTATTAAACGGTCGGCAGATGCCGAAAAGCACTGCGAAGCTTACACAGCCTGTAAGCAGCGCGGCGATGGTTGAGGTGCTCTCCTGCGGCAGCTCAAAGATATATTGAAGCACCATGAGCGCACCGATTCCAAGCGCCACGGTAACACCACCCGGGGCAGATTTTTTAAGCACATTTGACAGAAATCTTCCCTTAATGAGATTGTGATTAGGCTCAAGTGCAAGCAGAAAAGAGGGTATCCCGATGGTTATGCCGCTTATCAGCGTCATTTGAATGGGGCGGAACGGGTAGGCAAAGGGGAGTATCAGAAACAGCACGGCAAGCAGAAACGCGAAGATGGTTTTTACCAGAAACAGCGAGGCGGAGCGCTCTATATTGTTGATGGAACGCCGACCCTCTTCCACGGCGAGAGGCATGCATGCGAAATCCGAGTTCAGAAGCACAAGCTGCGATACGCTGCGTGCTGCATCGCTGCCCGACTGCATGGCGACCGAGCAGTCCGCTTCTTTTAGCGCCAGAACGTCGTTTACGCCGTCACCTGTCATTGCCACCGTATGACCATTCGCTTTAAGAGCTTTTATAAGCTCAAGCTTTCGTAACGGTGTTACACGACCAAAAACGGAATATTTTTCCGCCGCCTCCGCCAGCAGTTCGTCGGGGATTTGCGTAGCGTCAATGTATTTGCCCGTAAGCCCCGCTTTTTTGGCAACGTTGTATACCGTCACTGGATCGTCTCCTGAAATGACTTTCAGGGTAACTCCCTGTTTTCGGAAGTATTCCAGCGTCCGCGGAGCAGATTTGCGAATCTTGTCGGACAGCACTATAAGAGCCTTGGGGGATATCTTTTCAGGCAAAACCGCTCCGCTTAAATATTCTGGGCTGAACGCCAGCAGAAGCACTCTCATGCCTTTTTCGGAAAATTGTTTTATGGTAGGCACGATAGTATCAAGAGCGGTCTTGTCCAGTACAAAATCAGGCGCTCCGAGAATAAGCGTGCCGTACCCGTCAAACACCGCACCGCTCCACTTCCTTGCGGAAGAAAACGGAACGGTTTTTACCGCTTTGAGGTCGGTTTGAGTATGGTATTTTTCTGCAATAGCTTTAAGTGTGGGATTGGGGTTTGATTCGCAGGAGGCGGCAGCACCAAGCGCCTTTTCGGCGTTAAAGCTTTTGTCAATGCGGATAAGTTCCGTGACTTCCATACATCCCTCGGTTATCGTTCCCGTTTTATCAAGACAAAGCACATCTACCCGCGCCAAAGACTCCACACAATACAGATCCTGACAAAGCGTCTGCCTTTTCGCCAGCCGTATGGCGCTTACCGCAAGGGCTATGCTGGTGAGCAGTACCAGACCCTCCGGTATCATTCCTATAAGCGCTGCTACGGTGCTGGTAACTCCCTCGGAAAGCTCCTGACCCGTTATATTCAGCGCCTTGT
>CAJTMU010000053.1 GCA_910577365.1 uncultured Oscillospiraceae bacterium
GGTGAAGAAAGAGGAAACAACGCCGTCGTTCTTTATTGCCTTCATGGATACTTCATATTTTCCGTACCCGTAAAATCCCTTAGAGCGGTATTCGCCGCCGGAATAGGGAGTATACACAGGGGCGCTGTCAACATCAATTATAAGCTGCATTTTTCCGTCATTAAAGGTAACATTGCGCTTACGCCAAGTGCAGTTGAACATGCTTCCGTTGCTCCAGCCGTCGGAGCATTCAAAAAGCTCCGAAGTCCCGTTTGTAAAGTCTACATACATGTCGTATTCTCCATGGCTGTTCTCGGGTATTTCGGCGGACGAATCCGATGGATTTGCAGAAACGATAGGGGCTTCTGATGTAGTGTTTATTTCCGAGCTGCCTTGCGTATTGCTGCAAGCGGTAAGGAAAAATGCGGATATAAGGAGCGGCAATGCAATATTGCGGTATCTCATAAAGCGTGAACCTCCTGAAAATTATGTTTTGGGCATCCGTTTCGGTCAGATGCTTTCTACTTTAATTATACATTAAAACAGACAAACAAGTGTAAATTTTTTAATTTTTTCGTAATTTTTTTGTGGTTTAATATGTATTGAGGAAATTTTGACAAATATTTGATAAAAGTTATGCGGCGTATTAATATGGTGGTTCGTCGCGGCTGCGTTTTAAATAAATGGGGAAGAAATGGTATCTCAGGGGTCTTAGCGCAGTGAACCTTGTGTTTAAATAAATATGGTATTCAATCGCTTCGACTATTGTTGCACCCTTATATGTATACACGCATATCATATTTTCAATGGGGGCAGTAATTTAAAGTTTGCGTCAGCTTCACCATGAGCAATAATACAAATCGGCAGGCTGCCGTGACTGTAAAAAGCAAATTAAAAATAATTCCGCGCAGCGGCTGAAAATATCCGCATTACCGTTTTGACTCTTGCCTTTACGCAAAAGAGGCTTACAATGTGACTGATACTGCACGTTGCCGTTTGCTAAAATCGTTTATTAACATATGTTAAAGTTAATCGGTCATTTTCACAAGCCGCGAAGTCTGTGAGCAGCCGGCTTACCGCACATTCGTATTAACGGCGTTTGCTTTAAATCATGAGATAATATATGCGCCGCCTTTCATTGTGATAGGTTTTTATGCGCGCTTTATCCATATGTACCCCCGTTTTTTCGCGGTAATATCTCGTGGGCATTGTAAAGAAAAAGTTATTTTTTTTTACGATATTTTACCTGATTGACTTGACTTTTTCGTCGCAATATAGTATAATGGGTAAGAACAGCGGATAAGGCATTGTACTGGTTAATGTTCTGTCCGCGGTTTGTAGATTCAGCGCAAGACACCTAATTTAAGATGCCCTGCGTTTTTTAATACTTAATATGACGGAATGTCAGAAAATAAGTTCTTAGAAAGGATCATGTTTTATGAAAAAGAGCATTAAGAAAATGGTTGCTTTCCGAGTTGCGGCGGCACTGATTTCAGTTTTGATTTTCAGCTTCATGACAACATTTAATATTATTCGCATCGATGTCATTCATGACGAAACCATCAATGTTACTAATCTTCTTAACCAGGTGCGACAGGCGGAAACTGCCCATTACAAATGGTCATCCGGTCTGAGCAACACATTGTACGAAGGTGCTGAGTTTACTGGCAGCACCGACCCTACTACATGTGTTCTCGGACAGTGGATTTATGGTGAGGCAGGCACGGAGGACAGCGTAATGCTTGAGCTGCGCGCTGAGCTGGAGCCGCTTCATAAGGAGCTTCACAATTCGGCAAACTATGTGTTGGATCTGATGAAAACTTCTCCCGATGAGGCGCAGGACTATTATCGTGGAACGATTCAAACGAATCTTGTTACACTGGTTGGAATAATGGACGAGGTAATATTGCGCGGTGAGCAGCTGAGCGCCGAAAGAACGGAGCTGATGGAGAACACTATCTTTGTAATGCATGTTACATCGGCTGTCTGCCTTGTCCTTGCTTTAGCATGTCTGGCAAGCCTTGTTCAGTATGTTATCAGCCGCGTTGTAAGACCCATTATAAAGGTAACCGACAGCACAAAGGTTCTCCAAGAGGGTAAGCTGAATCTTGATATATCTTACAATTCCGATGACGAGATCGGCGATCTTGTCAACACGCTGAAGAAATCCCTTAATCAGATAAACAGCTATGTATCTGATATAAATAATATCATGGGAGAGCTGTCTGTCGGTAATTTCAATGTAAGTACGTTTGCTGATTACATTGGCGATTTCATCTCGATACAGACATCTATTGAGAGCTTTACCGATACGATATCCGCCACATTGGGCGAGATAAAGAGCGCAGAGCGGCGTATCTTCCAGGACGCGGAGCAGCTTTCCAACAGCTCACAGTCCGTTGCACAGGGCGCTATGGAGCAGGCAAGCTCCATTCAGGAGCTTAACGCGACGTTGGATACCCTGTTTAACGGAGCGAAGAAAAATGTTGAAACAGCGCAGGGCGCTATGGAGCAGGCGCGTCTGACAGGCGAGAAGGTCACCGAGGGCGGCGAGCAGATGAAGCTGATGATGAACGCAATGGCGGATGTAAACAATTCGTCGCAGCAGATCGGTCAGATAATCTCAACGATCGAAAACATTGCGTTCCAGACGAACATTCTTGCGCTTAACGCGGCTATTGAGGCGGCGAGAGCGGGTGATGCCGGCAAGGGCTTTGCGGTCGTTGCGGACGAAGTGCGCAGTCTGGCTATTCAGTCCGACGAGGCATCCAAAGCTACCAAGGAGCTTATTGACAACTGCGTAAAGGCGGCTAACAGGGGCATAGGGATAGTAAGCGAGGTATCCGAAACACTTCGTAATACAATGGAGCTTGTAACACGCTCTAATGAGGATATAAGCATTGTTACCGACGCGGTACGCGACGAAGCAGACAGCATCATGCAGGTGACCGAGGGTATCGGGCAGATATCTTTGGTTACCCAGACCAACACGGCGGGCAGCGAGGAAGCGGCGGCAGTAAGCGCAGAGCTTTTCGGTCAGGCGCGTGTTCTTCAGGAACAGATAGGAAAGTTTACCTTGAAGTCGTAATTTGTTTATTATATTTAATTTCGCGGGAGTCGTTTGGGCGGCTTCCGCAAATCTATTTATAAAGCGTTGACCTAAGCTGTTTTATTTAAATTTGAAATTTTTTCGACCCGCCTAAGTCAGCAGCACTCCGCTTCGCTTCGTGTTACTGACTTAGGCTCTCTTAAAAATTTCCTGCACCGGCATTGCGCTATGCTAACTGTGCTAACTTTTTTTGAAAACTGCGGGAGTCGTTTGGGCGGCTTCCGCGAATCTGTTTATAAAGCGTGGACCTAAGCTGTTTTATTTAATTTGAAATTTTTTCGACCCGCCTAAGTCAGCAGCACTCCGCTTCGCTCCGTGTTACTGACTTAGGCTCTCTCAAAAATTTCCTGCACCGGCATTGCGCTGACCTAACCTTTTCTGTAAACTGGGGGAGCTGTTTAAACGGCTGCCGTAGTATTGTATAGTTCTTTTAAAATTTTACAAAAAACTCTTGACAAATTTATTAAGCAGTGGTATAATATTATCAAGATATCAAAACGATATCATAAAGATAGCTAAGAGGAGGTAATTTTATGAAGGAAATCAAAAGCGCTGATCGTTATGAGGAACGCGATTTAAAGGCTATAAACGGCTGGGCGGTTCTTTTCGGAGGTATAATATTGTATCTCGGAGCGCTTGCCTTGACCATTGCGGCGGGAATAAAGCTGGAGAGCGAAGAGAACGCGGTCAATTTCGCAATGCTTATTGTGGGTATCGTGTGGCTTTCAATAGGATGGCTTCCTTTTTTGGGGCTGCGAGTGATTAAGCCCAACGAAGCTCTTGTGCTTACTTTGTTCGGTAAATATATCGGAACGCTTAAGAAAGAGGGCTTCTACTTTGTAAATCCTTTCAGCTCCGCGGCTATGCCTCAGAACAGCAATACTATTGTCACAGTGGTTGCTGCTCCAGGCGGAAGCACGGCGGCACTGAACCGTCCGAGAACCAAAGTATCCCTGAAAATGCTTACCCATGATAACAAAAAGCAGAAAATCAACGACCAGATGGGAAATCCGATTGAGGTCGGTATAGTGGTGGTATGGCGCGTTGTAAATACCGCGAGGGCGCTGTTCAATGTCGACAATTATGAAACCTTTTTGTCAATTCAGGCGGATTCCACTTTGCGTGACGTTGCGAGGTGCTATCCCTACGACAGTACGGATTCTGATGAGAAAACACTTCGCGGCTCGGCTCAGGAAGTTTGCGCCCAGCTCCGCGAGGAGCTTCAAAAGCGCGTGGAGAATGCGGGTCTGGAGATAATTGAAGCTCGAATCACTCACTTGGCTTATTCACCAGAGATAGCTGCGGCAATGCTTCAGCGTCAGCAGGCGACTGCGATTATCGAGGCGCGCCAGAAGATAGTTGACGGCGCTGTTGGCATGGTAGAGATGGCTTTGAACAAACTGAGCGAAAGTAAGGTCTGTGAGCTGGACGAGGAGCGCAAGGCTCAGATGGTGAGCAATCTGCTTGTAGTGCTCTGCGGCAACAAGGACGCTCAGCCGATAGTGAACAGCGGTTCGATATACTAAAGCACGGTAAAAACAATTACATATCAGAGCTGTTTTGGCAGCAGACGCCGAAAGCGGGCGGCATCTGAACCTTTAAGGTAATCTTTGAAAATCAGGAGTTTGACATGAATATTTCAGGCAGTACTATCGCCGCGCTGGTTGTCGGCGGATTGTTGGCAATAATCATTCCGATAGCGGCTATAATCGTATATAAGCGGCGCCGTAAGGATGCGTGGCTGATTTCGGCGCTCATAGGGGCGGGAACATTTCTGGTGTTCGCGTTGATTTTGGAGCAGATTCTGCACACGGTCATGCTGCCCGTTGTGAGCGGAAATAAGATCCTATACTGTATTTACGGCTGCCTTGCGGCGGGCGTGTTCGAGGAAACGGGACGGTTCATTGCATATAAGGCATTTATGAAGAATCATCGCTCGGCTCAGAATGCTGTAATGATGGGGCTTGGACATGGCGGGTTTGAAGCCATGGCGCTGCTGGGCGCGGGACTTTTGTCCAATGCGCTTGTGGCGGTGAATGTAAACGCGGTGGGCTTGGATGTGTTCGTTGAACAGGCAACCATGGGCAACGCAGAGCTTGCTGAAACAGTCAGGCTTCAGATTGACGCGATAGCTCAGTCGGGCTTCGGCAGCATCGCGCTTGGTCTTTTTGAGCGGATGATTGCTATGGCGTTTCATGTGTGTATGTCGGTGATAGTGTACAAATCAGCGCAAAAAGGAAAGTTTATTTTGTTCCCCGCTGCGATACTTCTTCATGCTCTGCTGGATTCGGTCGCGGTGATGTATCAGGTGGGAGTGATAACTTCTCTGTCTTCGGTGTATATACCAATGGTGATAATGACGGCGGCTGTTGCTGTTCCGGCATATAAGATCGTAAAGTCGGAGAAACGGGTAGAAGCACAATAATTAAGGGAGGGAGCGATATGGCGGAAAAGGACGAAAAGAATAATAAAAAGCAGATACCTCTGCGGCTTTCCGCGTCGCTCTATTCGGAGCTTATGCAGTGGGCGGAGGAGGATTTCCGCTCGGTGAATGGGCAGATAGAATATTTGCTGACGGAATGTGTGCGCAAGCGGAAGAAACGCGGAAAGGGCGAGGAATGATGCTGCTTGTTTCGGTACTGTGGTACGGGTTTGCTGTTGGGTTAGTCTGCGGGGTGATGTGTTGAACGTACTTTTTCTTGTGTTAGATTTGGGTGTTCCATTTATAATGCTGGTTGTAGCGTCAGTTATAAAACGATTTCCGCCGCGCTTCGGCGAATTGATGGGTTACCATACCTCAATTGCAAAAATGAACGAGCTGACATGGAATACTGCGCAATGGCTGTATGTGAGGTATTGCTTCATTTTAATAATACCTGCAACAATTATCGGAGCAGCAGGAGGTATAATAGGCATTGTGATAAATTTTGATGAGGATACCGGAGCGCTTGTATGCGCGGGTATAAATATTGCGCAGGCTATTCTGCATGTGGCAGCTATCATACTTACCGAAGCAGGGCTTCACAAGCGTTTTGACAGTAACGGCAACCCGAAATAATAACTATATATTAAGACCACCGACAAAGCCGATGGTCCTGACTTTATAACAACTTCCTCCCGCAGCATATGCCGCGGGAGGTTATATATTTATTGTCCTATAAGCTGTAAAACCGTCTGCGGCATTTGATTTGACTGTGCGATTATGGATTGCGCTGCTTGCTGCATTATCTGTGATTTTGTAAAGTTTATCATTTCAGATGCCATATCCGCGTCCCTTATTGTTGATTCGCTTTGCGTTACGTTTTCGCGGGTAGTATTAAGGTCGGCGATTTTATGCTCCAGGCGATTCTGAGTAGCGCCAAAGCTTGCCCTGACCATAGAAACTTTATCCAGGGATTTGTTCAGCATATCAATTGCGTTGTTTGCCGACGATTGGGTTTTTAAGTCCAGATTGCTCATTCCCAGACCCTCGGAAGAGCAGTTTAGATCGCAAATCAATTCACCCACTGTTTCGCTTTGGTATCTGAAAGTGAACGAAACACTGTCTTTGCTGCGCGAGTTTGATTGTATTATTACATTTTCCAAATATGTCAATCCGCCAAGATTATCGTTAAGTATCGGAGTGTACACATTATCAGCGGATTCCCACAGCTTTACTTTTCCAAGCGCCCATCCGGTAGCTCCTGAAATTTTTTCACCCAGCGATATTCTGAGACCGTCATGAAGAATATCGTTGTAGCTTCCGAGAAGCTTTTTATCGGGAAGATAAATTCCCTCGTCCTCAAGATTGACCTTATTTCCCTTTTCGTCAACCCAGTATCCCGGGTCGAGAGTGTCTATCAATTTTTCGTTTCGGTATGTATAGGTTTTTCCGGGGACAGCGATATCGTAGTCAATCCCGCCCTTTTCCGGTGAATCCGGATCGTATTCCTTTAAGTTGAATGCGTTGCTTTTTGAACTTGGATTCCATGCGGTCGCCGACCCATAGCTGGGAGATGGCGGTGAGGCAGAAAACCCAAAGCTGTAAGTGTCGCCGTCTTTTATCGGAACAACACCGTTTGGTACGCCGTTAAAAGTGTACTGTGAATCAAATGAATTATGATTTGCTCCGGTTTTTTTATGAGCCATGGTTAAAGCATTCGTAACATTTGCTCTCGACATTCCAAACTGAGCGAGGTATTTATCGATAATTGCATTATCAGAGGTTTTCAGTGTGCTGGTTGTGCTGTCGCCCTGCCGTGTGTCATAGTTGCTGATAGTGAGAGTCCATATACCATCCGAATCGGGCCATTGAGTCTCCTTATATGTTATTGAAAATCTCTCATTGCCATGCTCCAGAAAGCATTTTTGCCGTGCGGCTGCCGATGCCGTTCCCAGCGAAAGAGTATAGTAAATGCTGTGTCCATTTGCGTCACTCCCGTTATACAGCGTGTCCGAGGCGCTGGTGCCGTAATAGCTTCCCGAGTACGCCCGAATGGTAGAACCGGGTTTGACGATATCAGCATTCCATTTTACGTCCACGCGTGTTTCGGTGGAGTTGGGCGGAGAGATTACCGTTATTGTCGTATCATTATTGTATATTTTGTCGGGGTCATAATCTTTAATTATGTTTGCAGCGTTGGGATTAAGATTCGACGGAATGGTAAAGGTTTTGAGGTCGTCGGAAATTTTGAATTCCAAACTCGGAAAGTTTGTGGACCATTCGTCATAATCCTTGCGCAGGCTGTCGTAAGCTGCACCAGCGTCGTTTGACGGCAGTGTAAGGTCGGTTTTGTCCGGCGGATTTTTTGGCGTGTTGACTCTCGCTGAGCCTGTATATGTGCTCCATCGTCCAAAGCCTTCGGTAGTGACTGTTCTTATGACGTTAGGCAGCGTTACCTTTGCGATTTCCATCACGCCTTCGGCGGTATTAATAGAAACGTAACCTATATTGTTTCTGGTTTGAATGGAAACATTTTTGGGAGCTGGTTCGCTTGTAAAATAGAACGTTGCTTTTCCGTTGTTAAGCATAACGGAGATTTCCGCGCTGTTGAATTCCTCCAGTGCTTTAAATTCCGCGGCAGAAACAAGTGTCATTTTATCCAGCGCAGGCAGTTTGCTTATATTCATGGAAAACCCGGGGTCGTCTGTCAGATTTTGAAGTGTGTTTTTAGACCATTTGACATTTATGGGATTAAGCCAGCCCATGGTAGACGCGGAATCAACACTTGCCAGCTGACCGCCGTTAAGCATTACTATTCCGTTAAAATCAGTGTCGGATATTTGGTCGACTTCACTGCACAGCTGTCGGAACTCCAGCTCAAGAGCCGCGCGGTCAGTTTCGTTGTCATAAGTACCGTTAGCCGCTTCCAAGGCAAGCTCTTTGCAGCGCTGAATTATTGAATGTGTCTCTTTTAGTGCTCCTTCAAATGTCTGTACCATATTTATGCCGTCCTGGCAGTTCCTCTCCGCCTGCCTTAAACTGACGATCTGCGAGCGCATTTTTTCGGAAACAGCCAGCCCCGCCGCGTCATCTTCCGCTTTGTTGATCCTGTATCCGGAAGCAAGTACTGTGGAAGATTTTTTCATTGCCGATGTGTTTGCGACCAGTTTGCCATAAGCTTTTAATGATGAAATGTTGTGTTGTATTATCATAATTTTGTTAACCTCAAAAATATAATATATATTTTATATCGGCAGAAAAAGGAAAAAGTTTAGCACTATTTGGTAATTTTTTTATACAAAGTTAAAACACAGTGCCTGAATGCATATTTACATGTTTTGTAAAAGATTACTGTAAAAATTTACATTAATTTTGGTGAGCCGTTGATTTTTTTTGTGCAGAACGTCATGCGTTTTGACACTGCTTTTTTCGAAAAAATCTTGATTTTCAAATGGAAATATGTTATAATATGTAAAAAGGTTAGTTGTTTGACTGACCTTTTATTGCGTGTAGAAGAAATTAGAAAGGAAAATGGTTATGAAATCTATCAAATCAAGAATTTTCCTGCGTATGCTGTCGGTCGTGGCGATAGGTTCAATATTGATCGGAATTATTACGGCTTTTATGAACGCAAGCGGCATCGACACCCTGCAGGAAAAAACTATCGGACCCGCTACTGAGATAGCGGCAAGCGCAGTCAAGTGGAAAATGGACAATTATTGGTCTCCTCTTAAGGAAGCCGCCGTAGCGGAAATTTTCAGTATGTCCGATCCGACCTCTGCCGAGCTTGCCGAAATAACATCGGGTATTGCGGAGCGCAATGGATTTATCTACGTAGGAAAAATGGATGTGAATGGCAAAGCGTCCACCGGTGCAAATTACGGCGAAATGGATTATTTCACCAAGTGCCGTGATACTATGGAGCCTTACATAACGGAAATTATGAACGATGGCTCCCAGATGGTATTCATTCTTGAGGTTCCTATTATTACGAATGGTCAGTTCGGGGGAATTGTTTACGGGGCGATAAACGCGGAATTTCTTTCCGATATCGTTGCTAACCTCAGCATGGGCGATAACGGATATGCATATGTTCTTGACAACCGCGGATACGTTATCGGGCACAATGAATTCAAATATGTTGAAGAAGGCTCCAATATAATTGAAGATGCAAAGAGCGACAGCAGCTTTGCGGATGTTGCCGCTGTTCATGAGCGTATGATTCGCGGAGAAACCGGCTTTGATTCATATAATTTCTATGGGGACAACAAGCTTGTTGGCTTTGCGCCTGTCGGCGGTGAACAAAGCTGGAGCATATGCATTGAGGTCAGCCAGCACGAATTTAAATCATCCCTGGATATAAGCATAGTAATCACGCTCGTTGTAATTGTAGTGGTAGTTATCGCTTCTCTCATTGTTGCGATGAGACTTGCAAGATCCATATCTGACCCTATAAGTGCATGCGTCACACGTCTTGAAAAGCTTGCCGACGGTGACCTGACTTCCCCCGTTCCGCATTTCAATTACAAGGATGAAACTCAGAATCTTACGCACGCGCTGGATACGACGGTAAAGGAATTGTCGGAAATGGTGAACGATGTGTCCCATAATCTTGAAAATATGGCAGACAGAAATTTCACTGTAAATATAACATCTGAGTACAAGGGTGACTTTACGAATATTGAGCATTCCATAAAGTCGATACAGCATTCCTTGAGCGTAACGTTATCTCAGATAAAGGAATCTGTGCAGCAGGTTGCCGCAGGCGCGGGTCAGGTTGCCGACGGCGCACAGTCGCTGAGTCAGGGAGCGGCGCAGCAGGCTGACTCGGTCAAGGAGCTTGCCGATACAATCAATGAAATATCACAAAACGTACAAAGCAATGCGGAAACCGCCAATACTGCCAATATTAACGCTCGTACAGCCAGTGATAAAATGGAGGAAAGCAATGGCAAAATGCAGGATCTGATAGAAGCTATTAAGGCAATAAATCAGACTTCTGACAAAATTAGCGCTATTATAAGCACCATAAATGATATTGCGTTCCAGACAAATATCCTTGCGCTTAATGCCGCTATTGAGGCGGCGCGCGCAGGGGAAGCCGGCAAGGGCTTTGCGGTAGTTGCAGACGAAGTGCGCAATCTCGCGTCGAAATCTGCGGAAGCTTCGCAGAATACGGAGCTTTTGATAGACGAATCAAGAAAAGCGGTAGGCAGAGGAATGGAGCTGGTAGATGAAACAGCGCTGTCACTGACGCATACTGTGGAAAGCGTAAATGGCGTTATGGAGATGTTGAAGCAGATTTCAGCCGCCTCTCGCCAGCAATCCGAATCTGTTCTTCGTGTAAGTCAAAGCGTGGATCAGATTGCCGAAGTTGTTCAGACAACGTCGGCAACCTCAGAGGAAAGCGCCGCTACTGCTGAGGAACTGTCGAGTCACTCGCGGATTATGCAAAATATGGTAGAGGAATTCAGACTGGGCTAATTAATGGCGAAGCCGTGCAATATCAGCGCGGCTTCGCTTATTTATCAAGGAAACGGATAATATTTTATGAAGCATTTGATGTAGCTCATATACAGCATTTGGCTGTCGAATACTGATTAGATAACAGGTAATACTAATTACATGATATTTAATCGGAGGAAGAATATTGAATAAAAATGAGTATTTCAAGGGCTGGTATTTTAAATGCTGCGGCAGGAATCAAACAATTGCATTTATTCCGTCGCTGCATTACGTTGGCGGAGAAAAAAGCGCTCTTCTTCAGATAATTACAGATGACAAGGCAGTTCAGCTTCCGTTTGACCGTCTTAAATACCGCGAAGAACCGTTGAAAGTCGGTATCGGAAAGTGTTTGTTTTCCGAAAAGGGTATAAAAGCGGATATCCGCACCGACGCTCTGGAAGTCAGCGGCTGCTTGAGATTCGGTAAGATTACACCCATCAACTATGATATTATGGGACCGTTTAAATATGTTCCGTTTATGCAGTGCCGCCACAGTGTTTACAGTATGTCGCACCGCGTAAATGGGAAAATTACCGTAAACGGACAGCAGTTTGAATTTAATGATGATATTGGTTATATTGAGGGTGACTGCGGGGTATCATTTCCAAGCCGATATATATGGACACAATGCTGTTTTGCCGGCGGTTCGCTTATGCTGTCCGCGGCGGATATACCTATCTTAGGTTTTCAATTTACGGGAATTATCAGCGTAGTTCTTCTCGGAGGAAAAGAATACCGCCTTGCTACCTATCTGGGAGCAAAATTGAGGCATGTTGGGGAAAATACCGTTGTTGTGTCGCAGGGCGACTATGAGCTTTTCGCAAAAATGTTAAAAAAGAATCCGCTTCCGCTTTCAGCTCCTATAAACGGAAAGATGGGAAGAGTTATTCATGAGAGCGCATCATGCACGGCTTATTATCGCTTTTCTTATAAAAATACTGTCCTGTGCGAGTTCGCAAGCGATAAGGCAAGCTTTGAATTTGAATATTAAGAATTAAAACAGCGTATTACCGAATCGGTATACGCTGTTTTTAAATACATTTAAAATTTTTTGATTATGAAATGCTTTAAATAATAAAAATATTACATTAAAAGTACAAAAATGATATATTCTTTTTGCGCAAGGCGTTATAATAATATAAAATATGCTAAGGAGATGATGTCATGAAAGGATTTGAAGGATACAAAAAAGGCGTGAACCTTGGCGGCTGGTTGTCACAGTGCGACTATACAAAGGAACACATGGACAGTTTTATAACTGAAGCGGATTTTAAGGCGATCGCAGAGCTTGGAGCTGACCATGTGCGCATTCCCTTTGATTACAACATTCTTGAGGACGCCGAAGGAACATTTAAGGAATCGGGCTTCAAGTATATCGACGGTGCGCTGGAGCTGTGTGAGAAATATCACCTTAACGCTGTGCTTGATCTTCATAAGGCTGCGGGGTTCTCGTTTGACAAGGGCGAGATGGAAAACGGCTTTTTCGAGAATGATTTTTTGCAGGAGCGCTTTTATTCTCTTTGGGAGGAGATGGCGTTCAGGTACGGACATCTTCACGAAAGAACTGCTTTCGAGCTGCTGAATGAGGTCACGGAGCAGCGTTACGGAAAAATCTGGAACGGAATTGTAAATAAGTGCATTTCGCGTATACGCGTACTTGCGCCGAAAACGGTTATTCTTGTTGGAAGCTACTGGAACAACAGTCCTGCTGCGGTAAAGGACCTTGACCCGCCCTTTGACGATAAGATAGTGTATAATTGTCACTGCTATGACCCGTTGATTTACACTCATCAGGGCGCTGGCTGGGTAGATACCATTGATCGTACCGTGAGAATAGATTATGAGCAGAGCGGCTGGAGCAAGGAAAAATTTGCCGAAGCTTTTTCTGAGGCGATACGGTTTGCCGAGGAAAACAATACATCTCTGTACTGCGGCGAGTACGGCGTTATTGACAGAACTGTTCCTGAGGACGCCTTGAAATGGTTTAAGGATATCAATTCTGTTTTTGAGGAGTATAACATCTCACGCTGCGCGTGGAGCTGCAAGGGCATGGATTTCGGACTTCTGGACAAGAGAATGGAGAAAGTGCTGCCCGAGTTAAAAAAATATCTGTAACGCAGATTGTAATTTTACCATTAAAAATCCATATAATTTAAGCCCGTTTGGTTTTCGTGATATTATCCGATAATCGACGGGCTTTTATATTGACTTACATTTTCCTATGCTTATAATGTTTTGTAATATGAGTCGTATATTTTTTTATATCGCGCGAAAAAGTTATAGGGGATATTGCAATGCGGCAAAGCAGTAATCTTATACACCTTATCCTTAGCCCTGTGACCAACAACCGCAGCGAAGATTACTGGTTTAACGCAAGGGAAGATTTTGACGGCAAACCGTCCTCGGCAAACAACATTCAGATGATGGTATACTCAATAAAGCAATAAATATTCCGACAACAAACAGAGCTTCGCGGTCGTTGACACGCGAAGCCCTTATCTTTTAATTATCCGAAACGCTCATGTGGAATTCCACCTTTAATTTCGGAAGCTCTATCCTGTATTTCTCCGCCAGCTCGGGACCGCAGGCGTTTGAGCCTATTCCCGCCATTTTGTAATCAACGCAGAAAACGTTGCTTTCGCACTTTTCCAGCTCGAAATTGTGCGCCTTGGTGTACAGCTCCTCCTGTGTGTATTCCGAGGCGTTGAAAGAGAACAGCCCGTCAAATCTCACGCGCACGCTTCCGTCCGTAAAGCTCATATGTTCGCAGTTAAAGTGCGATGAGTTTTCCTGCGGGCGTACATAATCCTCGTGCATTTCGCTTACCGCCGCCGAGAAATTGCCCATATAGCTTGCATGGTGCTTGTCGGCATAACTCTCATAAGGACCATACCCGAAATACTCCACGCTGTCAAAGCGCTTGGGAACAAACATTCTGATGCCGAATCGCGGCAGCAGCTTTACCTTTTCGGACATCTCTGCCTCGCAGTATATATCAAGATTGCTTCCAGAGATAACATAGGTAACCTCAAGCCGCGCAAACGGGTCGTATACGTTCTGCCCGAACGATTGTTTTACCGATATTTCAGCGCCGTTTTCGGTGGTTTTTACATCCACGTTGTATATCTTTGCTGTGTGGTCGTGCAGATGCGCCCGATACCAGTCGTTTTTCATGACGTCATTGTCAGTTGGAGCGCGGAAGAAGTTGAAATCAAGCGGTCTGTCGATAATCTCCGTGCCGCGGAATTTTATTGAGTCAAACGCGCCTATGCGCTTGTTGAAGCGGTAGGAAATATCGCCTGCTGTAACGTATGCCGTGAGCGGCTCATCTTTAACGGCAGCTCCGCAACCGCCTGCCCTTGTAATTTCTTTCTTTGCGTCGCATATTTTTATCTGGTCAAAGCAGACTTCATACCCCTTTTCGCAGAAAAGGGTATCGCGCTTCGCAGTGAATATGAAGCGGATATAGGCTTCCTTGTCGGTGATTTCCGCCGCTTCGGGAACGCTTATCTCGGCGCTGCTCTTAGCCTCTGCCGAGAAACTCAGGCTTCCTTCGGCGAATTTACCGCCGTCATAGGTTATTTCCCAGCGGCAGTCCAGCAGCTCTCCCGCGTCAGCGAAATCCAGAATATTTTTAAAGAGGAATTTTCCGCCGCCGAGATACTCAACCCTAACGGGGCGGTATACCTGCTTTGCCTCAAGCAGTCCCGTGTGGGGAGTCCTGTCGGGGTAGGTGAGAGCGTCCATGCAGAAATTGGTGTCATGATGCTTTTCGCCGAAATCTCCGCCGTAGCCGTACTTCACGCGCCCGTCTTCCGTCGTTCCGAGAGGGAACGAATGGTCGCTCCATTCCCATATAAGACCGCCGCAGAAGCGCTCGCTCGAATTGAAAGCATGATGATAATCCTCAAGGTCGCCGGGACCGTCGCCCATGGCATGGCAGTATTCGCACAGCATAAGCGGGCGCTTTTCATTTTCATTC
>CAJTMU010000054.1:0-3152 GCA_910577365.1 uncultured Oscillospiraceae bacterium
ATTGCTCGGGTGTGTAAAATTGCAGCTTGTCAGCAGGCTTTTCTATCAGCTCCGCATTACGGAAATTCCCCAGAACCGTAAGCGGATTTTTTTGTATGTACTCCATTTTAACGGCATAATTCAGCATTGCTGCGAAAGCCGCATAAGCGTTCTGTTTGGTTACTATCGACAAATCGGTAGCGGCGATTTCGTTTTTCCACTTAGCAAGAACAGGCTGCGAGAGTTTGTCAAGGCGGCAGTCTCCCATTGATGGCAGCACCCGATTGCGCAGATTCCGCATGGCGCTGTCATGAGAAGTTTTGCGTGTCTCATGCGAATGGTAGACCTCATACTCGTCAAATAACTGCTTAACGGTAAGCCGCGATGTTACTGTGCGCTTGTTTTTGAACTCGGAGATAAGCTGCTGCTCCAGCGCGACCGCCTCAGCATTCCCGTATGCTGTACGCTCAATCTGGTGAGCCTTGCCCGCCGCATCGGTGTAATTCACGCGGACTCTGTACTGCGTCTTGCCGTCCCTCTTTATGCCTGTTTTGTTTATGGGCATGGCGGTGCTCCTTTCAAAAGCTTTCTGCCCCCGAATGGGGGCGGGCTTTTCAAATTTTAATTTCCCGCTCAAACGGTTTTACCGCTTTCATAATGCCTGTTGTGGTGATATTACAGCGGTTCTCGAACTGCATGCAAAACTCCTGAGGACGTACATTAGGAATATCAATACCCTCCATCATTCCACGCAGAAATTTTACAGACAAAACGAATACATCCTTTAAATCACCATCTTTATTCCTGCGCCGATCGAACTCCGAAACAAAGACTTGCTTGATTTTGGGTGTTATTCCTAAAACACAGCTCGCTATATAAAGCGCAATGCTAAAAGCACACTGTACAAAATCAAATTTGATATCCTTCTGCGTCTTCTTTTTCCCAATAATTGAGCCATATTCGTACTTTTCAATAGGAATTTGCTCTATTGAGGGTAGACTGGCTTTAATATCAACAATACCATTATCAATATCAATTTCGTATGTTGTCTCTATATGGTACGGAAAATTTTTACAGCCCAAAGCCCTATCTATATTTGATATTATGTATTCGTTGTTTGCGTCGCACTGTTCAGCGATTTGTTTTATTTTTTCTCGGACAACCTGTTCGCTTTTCCTGTCTTCCTGCTCCCGAATTTTTTCCTGTTCTTTATCGAACGCTTCTTTTTCAAGAGACCAACGGTTATATGCGGTTTCATATTCACTGTCAATATTATCGCTGATATATTTATCAATCTTTTTTTGCTTAAACAAGACCGCCTTGATTTGAGAATTAGCCTCAAGCTCTAAAATTCTTTTAATATCGTCCCTTGCTGGCTCAGGCTTTAGAAAAAGTGCTTTCTCATATTTTTGCGGGTGCATTTCCGATGCCATCTTACCCAAATCCTGTTGACTATATATTTTCACGGAGCGCTTATGAATTTCCGTAAAAACGGTTGTTCCGTTCATTTGGCTTCGGATATATTCACCGTCTTTAACAGCCCTTTCCCGCGCGGTAGAATAATTACTTGTTTCAACAAAATTATTGATACCCTTTCCGTCTTTTAAAAGAATAGAAAAAATTTTGTTTACAAGCTCATAAACACATTTACAATCATCAACCGAATTATGCGCGTTTTTGGCGCTTAATTTAAGATATGACACCAATGTGCTCAACTTGTGGTTTGGAGCCTTTGGAAAGCATATTCTGCTTACTTCAAGGGTGTCTATATATTTATTTGAAAAAGATTTTGCGGCATAATTATCATAAAGCTCGGCGTTTATAAAATCCAAGTCAAATTTAGCATTATGTGCGATAACTACGGAATCGCCTACAAACGCCATAAATCTTGGTAAAACCTTGTCTATCGTGTCCGCATTGCGCACGGTCGCTTCAGAAATTCCATTTATTTGAGTTACTCCTGGTTTAAATAACCAACTACGCCTTGGATTAACATATTCTTGAAATATTCCGGTAATCTTGTTGTTCTCAATCCTCAATGCTCCGATTTCAATAATTCTATCATAATGTAATTGTAATCCGGTGGTTTCAATATCAATGCATACATATTCTTTTGTAAAATCAAAGTTATCCACCATTTATTCCTCCAAAAAGCTGTAACCCATATTTATATAAATTTCATGCGTCCTATAAATAAAATCCTCTGTCACGTCAAAGTATTCGGCAAGCTGCCACGGCTCCGTGTAACCCTGTCTGCACGCGGCAATAAAATCCTCATACGGAATAATATGCTGAGCCGCCCACTTGTCGGCACGATACTCGTGCTTGCTTACGACATCAAACCGACTGTACCGATTATAGAAAGCACCCAGCTCGCAGTGCCCCAACTCGTGCGCCAGACAAACCTTTTCAAAAGGCTCGTCGTCCTCAATCCGCTCATCAAGCCCGATAAAGCACTCGCCCTCGTCTGTCATTATGGAAATAGAGCCGCTTTGTGGGCAGTTTATGTAATAAATTGGTATTCCGTCACGTTCCGCGATATCACAAAGGTCACATGTTTTCATTTTTTTCCTTTCTGCTGCTCACGCTGCTTTACAAACGCGGCGAACGCTTTTACTTCCTCGTACATCTCGTCCGTAATGCCGTCCGCGCCGTTGAACAGGGCGAATTTGATATCGTCCTCCGTTGCGGGGTTTCTTACATCTTTGGTATCTTTGCCGAGCAAATAGTCGGTTGATACGTTGAAATAGGAAGCGAGTCTGGATAAAACCTCACCATTAGGAACAGAACCATTTTTCCATGCCGTTCCTTTTGATGTACTGATATTCAGCTTCTTTAAAACCGCTGTTACTGTCGTTCCATTATTATCGCATAATGACTTAAAATTTTCATAAAACATAAAAGCTCCTTGAAAAGCCATGTATAATTTCACGGCTTGTTTTTGTGCATATGTAACAAATAATTCTAATTTCAGAATTATCTATTGACAAACTCCGATTTTAGAATTATAATATATCATGTAAGCAGCCAAAGACAAAACGGCATCGACAAAAACCGCCGTTTAAAAATCCTTTTAAACAGCCGAAAAAGTCATATTGTCCACAACTATATGATACAACATTTTTCGAGGTTTGTCAATAGCTGAATACAAAAAATTATAAGGAGGCGATATT
>CAJTMU010000054.1:3162-14474 GCA_910577365.1 uncultured Oscillospiraceae bacterium
GAAGATCGCCGATTACCGCTACACCAACAATACAACCAATGGCAAAATTGCAGCAATGGCGCATATATCACGCGCAAAGCTTGCGGCATTCATTACCGGGGCGAGAATCGACGATGACACCGCACGGGCAATATCAAAGGCTATCGGATACGGAATTAGTGAAGGAGGTGACCCCCATGCCTAAATCAACGATAACCGTCCGGATACCGCAGATAACGTCGCTTGAAACGGCGATAAGCCTGTACTACGAACGGATAGAGCTTTCAAACGACGATATCCGGAAACTGTTCGGACATATCTCGTCCGCCACCATATCCAAGATGAAAAAGCTGGCGCGCGAGAAGATGATTGAAAACAATACGCCGTTCTGGAACGCGCAGTACATTAACACCGAGGTCGCATATAAGACCTGGGGGCTTGAAATAGGCGATCTTGAGCGACGGTATAAGAAAATCAAGGCAATTCAGACTTAAGGAGGGCAATATGAAAAACGACAACACAAGCATTGAGAGCCTTTGCGAGGACATCAGAGATATGTTCGCGGAGATCAACGGTGAAAGCGAGGACAAGCCATGACAAAACGCGAAATAGCAGCCGCGGCGCTGTTGGGACTGGGAATGCTGGTGCGCATGGGCACAATCGGCGACGCGGATTTGAACGGGATGTGGGCGAACGAGTATTACATACGAGCAGGAATAGGAATAGCGCTGTGCTTAGCGGCGATACCCGTTTCGGGGGACGTTTCGAGGAAAGGCGGTGATGAAGATGTTTGAGAAAATCAAGCAGGTATTCATGGAGCAATATCTGAAAAATCAGAGCCTGCGTGAGAGCGCGATACAACAGGAGGACACTTTTACAACTATAGCCGCGAGTGGGCTGCAGGTGCAGCTGCTGGATTTGTTCGGCGGCATTCTCGGGATTTCCCGCGAGGTAGCGGAGTGGATACTGAAAGATAGTGACGAAGCTCCGCAGATAGAAAAAAGCCGCGCGGACTGACCCGACACGGCAAACAAAAATATTCACAAGCATATTTTATCACAATGGAAAGGTATTGTCAAGTACTTTTAGGAGGATTTTAATGAATGCACATAGATGTGACCTTTGCGGTGAATTGTACGCAGAAAACGGCGAAATAAGAATAAAAAGCCTTTCGGGAATATATTACACGCTGCTTAGGAGAAATGATGGCGCAGTGATCGATATTTGCTCTTCCTGTCGTCTCAAATTGCAAGACGTTTTTGACAATATCGGAGCCAATCGTGAGCTGAGTAAGTGCCATTAACAGCAGCTTTGCACTCGAATGCAAAAACAACAGCCACTTACACCAAGAATGGTGTGAAATAAACCTGTCAACGAAAGTGAGGAATAAAAATGACAGTAGAATTAAAATTTGGCGGGCTGAGTCCCGAAACGGCTCTCGCGCTTCTGAGCAGCGCGGCGGCGGTGAAAGCGTCGGAGAACGGCAAGGCGCAGATGGTCCTTGAGGGAGATTTCCCCCCGTCACTTCCCGAGACACCGACAGAGGTAAGTGTTCCCGCACAGCCCGAAGCAAGCCCCGCCATCACCACAGAGCAGGTGCGTGCGGTGCTTGCGGACAAGTCACGCGAGGGCAAAACCGCGGATGTAAAGGCACTGCTTGCAAAGCACGGCGCAGATAAGCTCACAGACGTACCCACGGGTGAATACGCGGCACTTCTGGCAGAAGCGGAGGCATTATAATGGGGGCTAAGTCAAAACCGGCGCATGCGATATTATCCGCCTCGTCAAGTCATCGGTGGCTGAATTGCCCGCCCTCCGCTCTGCTGTGCGCCGACAGGGAGGATATGGGCAGCAGCTTCGCGCGGGAGGGTACGGACGCTCACGCGCTTTGTGAATACAAGGTGCGCAGACTTCTCGGTGAGAATGCCGAAAGCCCCGTCGAAAATCTGACTTATTACGACGCGGAAATGGAAGAGTGCGCGGAGGATTACGCCGCGTACATATCGGAGCTGATAGCGGACGCTAAAAAGCACTGCAGCGATCCAATTATCCTGGTGGAGCAGCGGCTTGATTTTTCGGAGTATGTCCCCGACGGCTTCGGGACGGGGGACTGCGTGGTGGTAGCCGATGACACGCTGGAGATCGTCGATTTCAAGTACGGGAAGGGCGTTGAGGTATCCGCCGTCAATAATCCGCAGATGATGTTATATGCGCTCGGCGCGCTAACTCTTTTCGACAGCCTTTACGATATCACACAGGTATCAATGACGATATTCCAGCCGCGCTTGAATAATCTGAGCAACAGCATTATATCAAAATCGGAGCTGCTGGAATGGGCGGCGAATACATTAAAGCCCGCCGCAGCTCGTGCAGCCAAAGGCGATGGGGAGTTCAGAAGCGGCGACTGGTGCCGGTTCTGCAAGGTCAAGGCGGAGTGCCGCAAACGCGCGGAGGCTAACCTGGAGCTTGCAAAGCTGGATTTCGCTCAGCCCGCAACACTGGGCAACACGGAAATTGCGGATATTCTCAAAAAGGCGGATTCGCTCGCGGCGTGGGCTGCGGATATCAAGGAATATGCTTTAAATCAAGCTAAAAAGGGCGTTAAGTTTGATGGCTTCAAGCTGGTCGAGGGTAAATCCAACCGAAAGTACCTTGACGAGGCTGCCGCCGCTAAGCTGGTTGAAGCAGCGGGCTTTGACCCCTACGACAAGACGATAAAGGGCATAACAAGCATGGAAAAGCTGCTCGGAAAAAAGCGTTTCCTGGAAATTCTGAGCGAGTATGTGGTTAAACCAAAGGGCAAGCCGACGCTTGTTCCCGATACTGACAAAAGACTCGCCATTAACGCGGCGGCGGAAGATTTTAAAGAGGGATAACCAAGCAAAAGCAACGCTCGAAAAGAGCGACGTAACGACCACACAGCAAAATTTTTCGTGAAAGCCCGTGAAAACGGAGCGAAGCGGAGCTTTTGCGGGCGGGTCGCGGAAATTTTTTTTGAAATAAGGAGAATTAATATGGAAAACACAACAAAGGTAATCACAGGCAAGGACACACGATTCAGCTTCTGTCACATATGGGAGCCCGAGTCCATCAACGGAAGCGACCCCAAGTACAGCGTATCTCTTATCATTCCCAAAAGCGATACGGTAACGATCGAGAAGATCAACAAGGCTATCAGAGCAGCTTACGAGGAAGGTGCAAGCAAGCTCAAGGGCAACGGCAAAAGCGTTCCCGCGCTGTCGGCGCTTAAAACGCCACTTCGCGACGGTGATGTCGACCGCCCCGATGACGAGGCTTATGCAAACAGCTATTTCGTGAACGCCAATTCAAAGGACAAGCCCGGTATTGTGGACGCCGCCTGCCAAACGATCATTGACCGCGGCGAGGTTTACAGCGGGGTCTACGGCCGAGCTTCCATCAACTTCTATGCGTTTAATGCGAACGTAAACAGGGGCATTGCCTGCGGGCTGAATAACCTTCAGAAGCTCCGCGATGGGGAGCCACTCGGCGGAAGATCGCGCGCAGAGGACGACTTCGCGGACGAGGGCGACGATTTCCTTTCATAAGGTTCAGACAACCGAACAGCCACAGGGTGGCAGAGAATTTCTCTGCCGCCCTTAGGGCAGTGAAAGGGGGGGGATTTCCCTTGAAGCAAATTTCAATAGATATTGAAACTTATTCATCGGTGGACCTGACCGAGTGCGGAGTGTACCGCTACTCCGAAAGCCCCGATTTTGAGGTGCTGCTGTTCGGCTATTCGGCAGACGGCGGCGAGGTGGAGGTCGTCGATATAGCTAACGGTGAGCAGCTGCCCGCCGAGATAATTTCGGCGCTGAACAGTGATAGCGTTATAAAATGGGCATTCAACGCTAATTTTGAGCGCGTGTGCCTGTCGCATTTTCTGGGGGTAACGCTTGACCCCGCCTCATGGCGCTGCACCATGGTCTGGTGTATGTATCTCGGGCTGCCGCACACTCTGAAGCAGGCGGGCGAGGTGCTGAAGCTGAAGGACCGCAAGCTGAGCGAGGGCGAGGATCTGATAAAGATATTCAGCCTGCCCGATAAGTACGGGCGGCGCGTTGAGCCTAAGACCTTACCTGCACAGTGGGAACGGTTCAAGCGCTACAACAAGCGTGATGTTGAGGTAGAGATGGCAATACAGCGCTGCTTGGTCGGCTTTCCTGTTCCCGACTCTGTCTGGCGGGAATACGCCATGGATCAGCGCATAAACGACCGCGGGATAGCGATAAACCCGACGCTGGTAAACAACGCCATAACGCTTGACGAGCAGGCTAAAAACGTGCTTGGAGAGCGTATGAAGGAGCTTACCGGGCTTGACAATCCCAACTCCGTAACGCAGCTCAAAAAATGGCTTGGCGACCGCGGGCTGCATATGCCGTCGTTAGGCAAGAAGGAGGTCGCGGCGGCGCTTAAAACTGTTTCGGGAGAAGCCGCGGAGGTACTTAGGCTTAGGCAGCAGTCGGGAAAAAGCTCGGTCAGTAAATACACCGCGATGAAAAAATCCGTGTGCGCTGACGGGCGAATACGAGGTATGTTCAGATTTTACGGTGCAAGGACGGGGCGCTGGACTTCCAAGATCGTACAGCTTCAGAACCTTCCGCAAAATCATCTTCCCGATCTGAAACAGGCGCGGGATCTTGTCATATGCAACGACCGCGAGGCGCTTGAAATGCTCTACGAAAATATTCCCGATACGCTGTCGCAACTTATCCGCACAGCGTTTGTCCCGCGTGAGGGGAAGAAGTTCATAGTTGCAGACTTCTCTGCGATAGAAGCCCGCGTTATCGCGTGGCTTGCAGGCGAGAACTGGCGGCAGAAAGCCTTTGCGGAGGGCGCGGATATTTATTGCGCAAGCGCTTCAAAGATGTTCGGCGTGCCGGTGGAAAAGCACGGCGTGAACGGGCATCTGCGGCAGAAGGGCAAGATAGCGGAGCTGGCGCTCGGCTACGGCGGCTCGGTGGGAGCGCTCACTTCCATGGGCGCGCTTGAAATGGGGCTTGATGAGGAAGAACTTCCCGAGCTCGTGGAAAGCTGGAGAGCCGCTAATCCCGCTATCACCGCGCTGTGGTACGGTGTGGGAGCCGCGGCAAAGCAGGCAATCTCGGAGCGGGGCACGGCGCAGGCATACGGACGGACGCCGTCTGCAAAACTGAAATTCGAGTATAAGAGCGGTTTTTTATTTATCGAGCTGCCGTCAAAGCGACGTCTGGCATACGTCAAGCCGCAGGTCGGCGGTAAGGGTATCACCTATTGGGGCGT
Source organism: uncultured Oscillospiraceae bacterium (assembly GCA_910577365.1). Classification (GTDB taxonomy): domain Bacteria; phylum Bacillota; class Clostridia; order Oscillospirales; family Ruminococcaceae; genus CAG-115. The sequence continues at coordinate 8,422 of CAJTMU010000054.1, forward strand.
GAGCGGAAAGGACTGGAAGCTGCTCGAAAGCTACGGCGCAAAGCTGGTGGAGAATATCGTACAGGCGATCTCCCGCGACCTGCTGGTGAACGCTATGGAAAATCTGAGCGGCTATGACATTGTGGCGCATGTTCACGACGAGTTGATTATTGAGTGTGACAGAGACGTGTCCCTTGAAAATATATGTGCTGAAATGGCGGCAGCTTCTGCCTTGGAGGCAGAAGCTGCTTCCAAGGCAGAAGGGCTGATACTTCGCGCGGACGGCTATGAGTGTGAATTTTACAGAAAGGATTGAAAATGACTTTTAATTTATATACGGCTGACTGCACGGGTAATCCGAAAAACAGCAGCTATCCCAATTGCATTAAGGTTATTTGTGAAGATGATCTGCGATCGGCAGCAAGGCTCGACCACGTCTGCGCGGAGTTTAAAGACGGACGCCGCTCTGTGGCGGGCTATATCTGCTCAAACGTTGAGGTCATGGACTGCGACAACGATCACACCGACGATCCCGATAAGTGGATAACTCCCGAAAAGCTCACGGAGCTATTCCCCGATGTTACCTTTGCAGCAGTGTACAGCAGGAATAATATGAAACCAAAGGGAGCTAAATCCGCTCGCCCGCGGTTCCATGTGTATTTTCCGCACAAAGCAATTTTCAGCGCGGAAGAATGCGCGGTGCTGAAACGGAATATTTACAGAAAAGCTCCGTTTTTTGACGGGAACGCTCTTGATGCGGCGCGTTTTATTTTCGGAAATACATCAACGGATATTTATTGGAACGAGGGTATCTTTGACGTTGATGATTTTCTTGAAGCGGAGGAATTTTCCGCGGGAGCTTGCGAAAGCGAAGCGCAGCGGAGCTTTTGCAGTCGGGTCGCGGAAAATTCAAATTCAGATAATTTTGCCGAGTTTGAAGAGTTTGACAGAAGGTCGGAGCTTATCTCCGAGGGCTCGCGCAACACCACTTTAAGCCGCTTTGCGGGGCGTGTCGTAAAGCGCTACGGCATCGGAGACAAGTCGCGCGAGATGTTCCTTAAGGAGGCGGAAAAATGCGAGCCGCCGCTGCCCGAAAGCGAGCTTGAGGTGATCTGGAAAAGCGCGGAGAAATTCGCCTTGAAAGTGGCACAGTGCCCCAATTACATACCGCCCGAGGAGTACGGCAAGACATTAGAACCCGAGGATTTTTCGGATATAGGGCAAGCGCGGGCGCTGGTGTCGGAATACGGCGAAGAGCTTGTTTACACAGACGCGACGGATTATATGCGCTATGACGGTACCCACTGGGTAGAGTCCAAGCAGCTTGCGGTCGGCGCCGCGGAAGAGTTCCTCGATTTACAGCTTGCCGAAGCGGATCAGCGCATGACGTCCGCGGCAAAAAAGCTAAGGGACAGCGGAATAGCGGACGGCATGATTGGCGACACTAAGAAACTCAAAAATAATATCAACGATCAGAACCGCGGCTCTATACTGGAGTACTGCTCCGCGGCGGCTTACAAGGCGTTTGTGATGAAGCGGCGGGATATGAAGTATGTTCAGTCGGCACTGCAGGCCGCCAAGCCTATGCTTTTAAAGGATATCAAGGATTTTGACAAGGACGGCTTTCTGCTGTGTACGCCCTCGGCGACCTATGATATGCGGCAGGGTATCGGAGGCGCGAGGGAACACCGCGCAGAGGACCGTATCACTAAGATTACGGCGGTATCTCCAGATAGCAAAAATGCAGAGATGTGGGAAAATGCAGTCAGCGAGTTCTTTTGCGGCGATGAGATGCTTATCAGGTATGTACGTCAAATCGTTGGTCTGGCGGCGATAGGAAAGGTGTATGTCGAGGCGCTGATAATCTCCTACGGGCAGGGGCGCAACGGCAAGTCCACATTCTGGAACACTATCGCAAAGGTGCTGGGGAGCTATTCGGGAAGTATCTCGGCGGACGCTCTGATGACCAACTGTAAGCGCAATGTAAAGCCCGAAATGGCGGAGCTTAAGGGCAAGCGTCTGGTTATCGCGGCAGAGCCCGAGGAGGGTATGCGGCTCAACACAAGTGTTGTAAAGCAGCTTTGCAGCACCGACGAGGTAAGCGCGGAAAAGAAGTATAAGGACCCGTTCAGCTATACACCCACGCACACGCTGGTGCTGTACACGAACCATCTCCCACGTGTCGGAGCGACGGACGACGGAACGTGGAGGAGGCTGATAGTTATTCCTTTTAACGCAAAGATCACAGGAAACTCCGATATAAAAAACTATTCCGACACGCTTATTGAGAAAGCCGGCGGCGCGGTGCTGTCATGGATTATCGAGGGCGCGCGTGAGGTTATGGCGAATAATTTCAGGCTGGAGCTTCCCGACTGCGTTAAGGAGGCAATAGAGCGATACCGCAGTAACGACTGGCTCAATATTTTTATCGGGGAGTGCTGCGAGACCGATCCCGCGTACACGCAGAAGTCGGGGGATCTTTACAAGGAGTATCGCGCCTACTGTGAGAAGACAAAGGAATTTGCACGTAATACTACCGATTTTTACAGTGCGTTAGAGCTGGCAGGATATACGCGCAAAAAGACAAGCAAAGGGATTTTGGTGTGTGGTTTAAAACTAAAATCTGATTTTCCCGAGGATGACAGCTTTTAAGTGCAGGTCAGTGAAGCTCATTTCTATAAATTTTTTAAAAAAGTTTAGATTTGACCTGCACTTTTTGAAAAAAGTCATAGTGATACAAAAGGCTTTGTAAAGCCAAAGTGCAGGTCTATGCAGGTCTTACTATAAACCTTTTATATAGGGATAAAAAATATGTTATATATAAAGTTATGGAAATGACCTGCGCAGACCTGCACTTTGGCTCAACCATGCGGTTTAAGGAGGTTTTTTGAGTTGCACGAGAGGTGCATTGAACAAAAATTGACGAAGGCGGCGAAAAAGCGGGGCGGGATAGCGCTGAAATTCGTTTCCCCATCGTTTGCGGGAATGCCGGACAGGCTGGTGCTTCTGCCGGAGGGCAAAATAGGCTTTGTGGAGCTGAAAGCCACGGGGCAAAAGCCTCGCGCGCTGCAAAGGGCAAGGCATGAAATGCTGCGGCGGTTGGGCTTCAAGGTTTTCGTGCCGGATAATATTGACGAGATCGAGGAGGTGCTGAATGAAATACAATCCCCATAGCTACCAGCGATTTGCGGCGGATTTCATAATCGAAAATCCTGTTTCGGCGCTGCTGCTGGATATGGGTCTGGGCAAGACTTCAATAACGCTGACCGCGATAAACGAGCTGATATACGACCGCTTTGAGGTCCGCAGGGTCCTGGTGATAGCGCCACTTCGCGTGGCACGCAGTACATGGAGCGCGGAAATCGAAAAGTGGGATCACCTGAAAAGCCTGCGTTACAGCATTGTGGTCGGAACTGCATCAGAGCGCAGAGAAGCACTGTCCAAGCCTGCGGATATTTACATCATCAACCGCGAAAATGTTGAATGGCTTGCAGGAGAAGCGGCGCCGGACTTCGATATGCTGGTTATCGACGAGCTTTCGAGCTTCAAGAACCATCAGACCAAGCGTTTTAAGGCGCTGTTTAAAATGCGTCCGAAATTCAAGCGGGTCGTCGGGCTTACGGGAACGCCCTGTCCAAACGGTTTGATGGATTTGTTCGCAGAGTTCAAGCTGCTGGATATGGGGCAGAGACTTGGTCGGTTTATCGGGCAATACCGCAATGCCTATTTTCAGCCCGACAAGCGGAACGGGCAGGTGATATTCAGTTACAAACCGCTTCCCGATGCGGAAAACCGAATATACGAGAAAATCTCGGATATCACGGTATCCATGAAAGCCGCCGAGTATCTGAAAATGCCCGAGCTTATCTCAAACGCATTCACAGTATGGCTCAGCGACGAGGAAACCGCGGAGTACAACGCGCTGAAAAAAGAGCTTTTTCTTGAGCAGGACGGGCAAGAGATCACCGCAGCAAATGCAGCCGCGCTGTCAAACAAGCTGGTGCAGATGGCGAACGGCGCGGTATATTCCGACAACGGCACAGTGACAGAGATACACGCGCGAAAGTTGGACGCGCTGGAGGATATAATCGAGAGCATGAACGGAAAACCGCTGCTTGTGGCTTACTGGTTCCGGCACGACTGTGAGAGGATTTGCAGTCGACTGCAAAAACTGAAAATCCCATTTTCAAAACTGGATACCGACGAATCTATACGACAATGGAACGCGGGGGAAATTCCCGTCGCGCTTATCCACCCCGCAAGCGCGGGGCATGGGCTGAACTTACAGGCAGGGGGCTCGACGCTTGTGTGGTTCGGGCTTACCTGGAGCCTTGAATTATATCTGCAGACCGTTGCACGTCTCTGGCGGCAGGGGCAGACGGCAGGACAAGTCGTGGTGCTTCACCTTGTCGCACAGGGCACTATTGACGAGAAGATACTGCGGGCTATCTCGGATAAGGACGATACACAGGCTGCCCTGATCGAGGCGGTCAAGGCGGAGATAGGGGGTGAATGATATGACAAAACAAAATCTTGAGCAAATATATTATCTCAGCAAAGAGATGAAAATGTGGGAGCGAGAAATGGAACGGCTTAAGGCAAGAAGCCTTGTACAGTCGCCTGTACCGCGCACGAGCACCTCCGGCGGAATTTCGGATAAGGTCGCGGACAGAGCGGAGCGTGTTCTGGAGCTTGAAAGCCACATTTCCGCAAAGCGGGAAGAGATACAGCAGCTCCGCGATGAGGCGGTGGAGTACATAAAGGATATCCCCGACAGCCTCACCCGAATGATCATCTATTACCGCTGTGTTAGCCTGATGAGCTGGCGGCGCGTCGCTTACGAGGTCGGGGGCGGAAATACAGAAGGCAGTGTAAAAATGGTTTATAAAAGATTTTTTGACAGCGATTAAACTTGTTACTTTTGTTACGCTTACATGTGATATAATGATATCATAAGAAATTATGAAGCGGGCAGAAATGTCCGCTTTTTCATTGAGGGAAAACAATGAAACGATACTGCATGGTATGCCGCAGAGTACATGACGGCAAATGCCAAAGACCGAAGTATTACGCGCCAAAGGCGAGTGTCACCCCCAAGCGTATCAGCGCAGCGGATAAATTCCGCAGCACGCAGAGCTGGAAACGCAAAGCGGCAGGGATACTGGAGCGAGATTTCCACTGCTGCCGCGTTTGCTTAAAGGCGGGGCTGCTGAACAATCGGGAGTTGTCGGTGCACCACATCATACCGCTTTCGGCGGATTATGAGAAGCGGCTCGATGACGATAACCTTATAACCCTTTGCAGGTTCCACCATGAGCAGGCGGAGCGCGGGATAATTTCCAAGCGGGAATTATTGAAGCTGGCGGCGGAAGAAGTTGAACTGCCGAGGCTGTGAGATATCCCCCCTGCCCCTGCAAATCCGTTCGCCATGCGGCTTGACACCCACATCGCCCCTCTGTGTGCAAAATATTCCCAAAATGGAGAATTTGACTGATTTTACCCGAGAGCCTGTGAAAACCGAGCGAAGCGGAGTTTTTACGGGCGAGTAGCGGAAAATCCATTTAAAATCAGGAGGTGAGAATACGGACATAACCGAAAGCCGTGCATACAAATTTGCGGAACTCGCGGCACGGGAGGATAACCCGAGGGTCGGGCGCTATGTCAGAGCGCAAGCGCGGCGGTGGCTGGATATCGCGGAAGGGAAAATCGAGGGGGTGTTCATTGACGAGCGGCGGTACAATAAGATTTGCAGGCTGCTGAAAATAATGGTTCATCCCGATCTGAACTGCTCCATGTATGAGGGCATAGAGGATTACGCTATATTTTTCATCATGGCGGTATTCTGCACGCGTGAGAGGACGGCAGACGATGTGAATCCCGCCGGCAGAACGCGCCCGTATTACACCACAGGACTGCTGGAGATAGCGCGAAAGAATTTCAAGACATTCACCAGTGCGGTTATTTTTATTATCGGGCTGCTGATATCTCCGCGGTTCTCGCGGCTGTTCTCGGTCGCTCCCGATCTGAAGCTGTCCTCGGAGCTTAAGGTTGCTATTCAGAAAATAATCAAGTCT
>CAJTMU010000055.1 GCA_910577365.1 uncultured Oscillospiraceae bacterium
ACATCTTTTAACGGAAAGACTGCGGAGCAGTTTGCCGAGCATCTTAATAAGCTCACTGAGGCTGGCGTAAAGGCGCTGATAATCGACGTAAGGCAGAACGGAGGCGGTGTGGTAGCCGCTCTTAAGCCAATTTTAAACAGATTTATACCTGCGGCAATCATTGCCACAGCGGAGTATTCCGATGGCAGCAGAAGAACGCTTCTCGAAACAGACTCCGAGGTACATTCAGACTTGCCGATAGCTGTGCTTGTAGACGGCGGAACAGCTTCCGCTTCAGAGCTGTTCGCGGTGGCGCTGAGGGATGAATGCGGTGCGGTATTGGTGGGAACGCAGACCTACGGCAAGGCGGTGATGCAGAACACCTTTGAGTTTTCTGACGGAAGTGCACTAACTGTATCCGTTGCAAAGATTTACCCGTCAAAATCGGAAAGCTATGACGGAGTCGGGCTTAAGCCGGATTATCTGTCGGAGCTGCCCGCGGGAGCGGTTCTCGGCAACCTTTCCGACGATATGGATTCACAGCTGCAAAAAGCTCTGGAGGTAATCGCTCCCAGCAAAGGCAGTTAAGCTATCATGAACCTGTCCCGTATCTTTCCCCATACATCTCGCCTGTGTGGTATCATATGTCGGGATACTCAGGACTTTGGTAATTAAAAGAGCTTTTTGGGAATATAAGTAAAAACGCGGGTCGGGCTGCGGTCAGGCTGCGCATTAAATATTTTGGAGGATTAATAATGAACAAGCCTATTACAGTATTGACAAGAAACGGCGAAGCAAAGCTAAAGGCGGAGCTTGACGAGCTTAAATCTGTGCGCCGACGCGAGATAGCCGAGAAAATAAAGGTCGCGCTTTCCTTCGGCGACCTTTCGGAAAACAGCGAATATGACGAGGCGAAGAACGAACAGGGTATAATTGAATCCCGCATTGCGGAAATAGAGGCTACCCTTGCCCATGCTCAGATCATTGACGACGATGATATCTCCACGGAAAAGGTTGGAATCGGAACTATTGTCAAGATACTTGATATAGAGATGGAGGAAGAGATGGAGTTCAAGATGGTGGGCACCAAGGAGGCGGATATCAACAGCGGCAGGCTGTCTGACGAATCCCCAATAGGAGCCGCCATACTCGGACATAAGGTAAGCGAGGTAGTGGACGTTGAGACACCATCGGGAACACTTAAGTTTGAAATTCTTGATATCAGGAAGGACGACGAGGAATAAGGCTGTATAAAAAGCCGAAAGGAGCAAAATAAATGGCTAACGAAAATGACGAGATACAGGAGCTTACCGCGGAAGAGCTTGACGAGCAGCACCGCGTAAGGCTGGAAAAGCTCGCGGGATTAAAGGCTGCGGGGAAAGACCCCTATGTCATCACAAACTATGACGTTACGATAAAGAACAGCGAGATACGTGAGAGATTTGAGGAGCTGGAAAACAAGGATGTAGTGATTGCGGGCAGGATAATGTCTTGGCGCGATATGGGCAAGGCGAATTTTATCGATGTGCGCGACGGCTCGGACAGAATGCAGGTTTATGTCAAGATAGACGAGATAGGCGAGGAGAATTTCAGCGAGTTCAAGAAGTGGGATCTGGGAGATATCGTGGGCGTTAAGGGATTTGTGTTCAAGACCCGCCGCGGGGAGATATCGGTTCACGCAAAGGAGATAACTTTGCTCACCAAGTCGCTGCTGCCGCTGCCCGAAAAGTGGCACGGTCTCAGAGACAAGGAGGAGCGTTACAGAAAACGTTACCTTGACCTCATCGCCAACCCCGACGTTAAGGATACATTTGTAAAGCGCTCCGCGATACTGCGTGAAATACGCGCGTTTCTGGACGCTCATGGGTATCTCGAGGTGGACACTCCCGTGCTGCTGCCGCTGGAGATAGGCGCCGCGGCGCGTCCGTTCAAGACACATCACAACGCGCTGGACATAGATATGTATATGCGCATAGAGACTGAGCTGTACTTAAAGCGGCTTATCGTTGGCGGATTTGACAAGGTGTACGAGGTGGGCCGCATATTCCGCAACGAGGGTATGGACGCTACGCATAATCCCGAATTTACCAGTATAGAGATGTATCAGGCTTACACGGATTATTTCGGCATGATGGATCTGATAGAGGAGCTTTACAGAACTGTTGCGGTAAATGTGTGCGGAGCGGACACCGTAAGCTATCAGGGCAAGGAAATAGCAGTGGGCAAGCCGTGGGAGCGCCTTACGATGATAGAGGCGGTAAAGAAATACGCGGGAGTGGACTATAACGAATGGGCTGACGATGCGGCTGCGCGTGCCTGCGCAAAGGAGCACCACATAGACGAGGAGTTGGACGGAAGCTCCACAAAGGGTCATGTTCTCATAGCATTTTTTGAGGCATATGTGGAGGACAAGCTTATTCAGCCGACCATTATTTATGATTATCCTGTGGAAAATTCTCCGTTGGCGAAGAGAAAACCCGATTTTCCCGCGTTTACTGAGAGATTTGAGTATTTCATAAACGGAACGGAGTTCGGAAACGCTTTTTCGGAGCTGAACGACCCGTTAGATCAGCGTGAGCGCTTCACGAAGCAGGTTGCTGCAAAGCGTGCCCAAGGCGGAAATGACGCGCAGTTGGATGAGGATTTCCTTACCGCGCTGGAATACGGTATGCCTCCAACGGGCGGTCTGGGATTCGGATTTGACAGGCTGGTAATGCTGCTGACGGATTCCCCCAGCATAAGAGATGTACTGCTGTTCCCCACAATGAGACCGACTAATATTTGACGGTTGACGGCTTTGGTGTCGCTTTGCGGCAGGCTGTCATATTGCAGAAAAGCTATTTAGGCGCAATACTGACGCGGGGAATTTTTCGCGAGAGCCTGTGAAAGTTCGCTTTGCAAAGCAAAGTGAGCTTTTATAGGTTTGTCACGGAGTGTAAATAAGTTGCTCCGGTTCAACACTTTGCATACAGACAGCGGTGAGAAAAATTTCTAAATTAAATCAGGAGGATATATGGCGGACAAGGACGATGAACAAAGGCTTTTGCAGGAGCGGCGCGAGCTGCTCAAGCTTAGACAGGGGCTAATTGAGGAAAGCGATATTATACCGCAGGACGAGCCGGAGGAGATACCCAAGCCGACGGGTACTAAGGCTGTCGAGAATTTTTTTTATCACTACAAGTGGTATGTGGTGGTGATAGCTTTTTTCGCGGTTGTTTTAGTGGTTATGATTGTTCAGGCGGTAACAAGGGAAAAGCCGGACCTTAAAGTTGCGGTTATCTCAAGCGCGGTGGAGAGCGGCATATATCCAAAGCTGAACGATATTGAGAATACTCTGGAAAAATACTGCCCCGACTTTGACGGCAACGGCTATGTTCATGTCCAGGTGAATTATATTGATTTAAGTACCGCAAGTGGGAATATCGAATATATAGATACCAACCGCCAGAAGTTTCAGTCAATAGAGCTTTTCGGCGGGGAGAGCCAGATGTGGCTCTGCGATTACGGCGTTATTGAGGAACTTTACAGCGCCTATGAAAAGATAGATTTTTTCGTGGATTTTTCAGAGGAATTCCCCGAAGCGGAGCTTATCGACGCGGAGGGACTTGTTCTCAGTGCCACCGATTTTACCGTTCACGCCCGATGGAGCACCTGCCCCGACGATGTGGCAGTGTATGTCAGAAATGTTTTTGAGAATATGACCGGAAACAGCAAGCAGGCGCAGGAACAGCGAGAGAGGGCGCTTACAGTTTATCGCAATATTGCTTCGGGTCGCGTGGTGAACGCGGAGAATACAGAAGAGCCTTAATGCAGAAACACCGCACAGCCCGTGCGGTGTTTGCTTGAGGAGTTGGCTTTATCGGTTGTGCTCCGCGCTTTTTGACTCGGAGTTAAAAGGGGTGATCCCCCCTGCAGTAACGTCACAAGGAACGTATTCAGGCAAACGCCGCGAGTTGTTTTTCATAGAAAATTCTTAAGGTTGTCACAGTATTCCTGCTCACGTTTGAGGAGGTTCTGCGCATCGTCCTTTATCCTTTCCTCAGCACCGTGGGAGCGGTTTACGGCGTGCTGCATATCAATTATTCCCATAGTGGTGCCTCTAATCATGATTTTGGCAAGACGGGCGCTGCTTTGTCCTGTCATGGTTTTCATGGCAATGCCCATTTTAGCCATTGCTTTGATATGGGGCGGAGTCTGTTTGGGAGTCACCCCGCGGCGCGTAAGTTCTCCCCGTGCTTCCGCCGCTATGTTTTTGTAGCGTTCGCGCTGTGCTGCGATTTCGCGGTGGAGTTGTGTGTTGCGGCAGCGCTTGAGAATATCTCCCGAAGCGTCATAAGCCATGTCGGCATTTTTGTAGACGCTTTTCAGGATTTCCGCGCTTTGTCGGTTTTTAAAGCTGCTCATATTAAAGACCTCGCTTTCTTGGCTTTTACTTATCTTCGGCACGAAATCGTACAAAAATCAGAGCAAAGGCTCGGATATATACGGTTTTGCTCTGATTTTTGAATACACTTCCGCCGAAGATTGGTATTATACATATTTTTATCGGTTTTCGCGAGAATATGTATAACGGAATGCAGGCGAAATATTGCCATTTTTAACCGAAAGGAATCAAAAATGAAAAGAGAAACCTTTATTAAATTGACCCTGAAGGGATTGGGATATGTCGTACTGGGAAACGTGCTTTGCCTTTTCATGACAATGGGACTTGGAATGTTTGGGGTAAATCTGTTTACCAAAGTAGTTTCGATATCCTGCGGGTCTCTTATTTTTTTTCTTTTAATATTTACCGTGGCATGGAAAGACGGTACAAGGGAACGCAGTTTGATAAAGCTCGGCAGGGAAACCGCTGAGAAAAAGCGACGCTGGATATTGATAGGCATGATTATGTTTGTTTTCGCGGCGCTGCCCTCGGCAGTGCTGTTGCTGAACAAGCTTTACTTTCCCGAGCAGGACTTGCTTATTCCATATCGTCTTATCAGCGGCAGTGCCTATCCGTTTGTTATGGCTTTTATTCCGCCGGTTACCACTGAATCCGAAGCATGGGTCGAAACATCTCTCAGGCAAATTGATAATATGAGTATGATTTTCCCCATACTCATGATGGTTTATTATCTTCTTATTCCCGTTGCGACGCAGTTCGGCTATTATATAGGATTTAATGATAAGCTGAATAAGGATAAAATAATGTATGGCAAATAAGTGACGCGGCTTTGTGTTTCTTCGTCATAATTTACAATTCTGCCGTGCAATGCTGATAAATAAAATTCTTGAAAAATGCATGTTTTTGCACACAAATGATGTGTTTAATTAAGATATTATGTAACAGATTGAAAAATTTCCTGCGCAAACATTACTTTGTTATAATTTTTTTACAAGCTGATATCCCCCGTTTAAGCGGGGGATATTTTTAATATGTAGTTTTTATTGCCATGATTTAGATGAGGCATTAAGTATTTTTCTTTCCAGCACCTCTTTAATAAGCGACTGAAGGCTTACCATATCTATCGGCTTAGGGGCGTGGGCGTCCATGCCAGCTTCTATTGATTTTTTGCGGTCCTCAGCGTAAGTGTTGGCGGAAAGGGCTATTATCGGAACGCCGGCGCGTTCCTTGTCGTTCAGACTTCTTATAGCTCGGGAAGCCTCATAACCGTTCATACGCGGCATCTGAATGTCCATCAGTACAAAGTCGTAATAACCCGCATCGTTGTTTTTTATCATTTCAACCGCAATATCGCCGTCCGAAGCAGTTTCCACAACGAAGCCATCCTCGGTTAGCAGCGCCTGTGCTATCTCGCTGTTTATTTCGTTATCCTCAACCAAAAGCAGCCGCCTGCCCTTGAGAGATATCGGCTCGGAGGGTGCTGCTGAAAGTGCTCCGATATCCTTTTCAAGATATTTAAGGACAATTGTTACCGTAAATTTACTTCCCTCTCCCTGTTTGCTCTTAACATCTATTCTGCCGTCCATCAAATCTACAAGACTGCGGACAACCGCCATACCAAGTCCGCTTCCCAGAACGCCGCTTTTAGTGGTGTTCTTCTCTCTCGTAAACGGTTCAAACATATGCTCCAAAAACTGCTCGGAGATTCCGATACCATTGTCCACAACCTCAAAAGTGTATTTTCCATAACCTCCCGATACCGTTTCTTCCTTCACCGTGAGCGTTACTTTTCCATGGGAGTTAGTGTATTTTGCGGCATTATCAAGAAGCTGGCATAGTATTTCCTTTGTTCTGATGATGTCTACATATACTGAAAAATGTGTGACCGCTGATTTGTCAATTGTAAAACAAATGGATTTTGCGCTCATCTGCGGTAAAACCACCTTTTCAACTTCAGCCAACAGATCAATTAGATGACATTCGGTTTCAGCCAGAACTGCCTTGCCTGATTCCATGCGGGTCACCTCAAGAGCCTCGTTTACGATAGTAAGAAGCTGATTTCCCGAAAACTTTATTTTTTCAAGGTAATCTGCGGTTCTGTCCTGTTCATCGATATGCATTCTTATAAGGTCGGTAAAACCCAGAATAGCGTTAAGAGGAGTCCTGATATCGTGGGACATATTTGACAAAAAAGTGCTTTTGGCGATATTGGCTGCCTGCGCCTGTCTGAGTGAGACCTGAAGCAGCTTCTGGCGTTCTATCTGCTCAGTGATATCCTTTGCCATTACCAGAGCTGTGACCTGCCCATCGCCGCCCTCGCCAAGCAGTACCACATAATGAAGCAGCCGTTTTCTGCCCAGCGTATCCACAGCCCAGCTGTCATAGGTCTGCTCCAGTTCACCGTTGTCATAGCAGCTTAAAAGGCGCTTTATATCAAAGAATCCCTTGTATTCGTTTGGCTCGTTCTGATTTATCCTTTTGGAGGAAAAATTTATAAAATCGGAAAATCCGGTTTCCACAGAGTCGTTTATGGAATCAAACACATCAAACATCTGTCCGTCGTATGTCTGGGTCACGGCGGTGATAAATTTATCCTCGGTAAGGCTTATTTCAAAGAAGAACAAAGCGTCGTAAAGAATTGCCTTTCGATACTGGCTTTCGCGGGCGGAGATACGTACCAGTTCGTTGTTTATTGATTCCAGATTGTTCATGCGTTTTTTAATTCTGTCTGTATTGTCGGCAATAAATACATAGAAAATTCCGCCGGACTCGGTTCGTATAAAATGCCCGTAATCCTCTACCCAATGCTCTGTACCGTCTTTATGGTTTATTCTGTACTCCACATAGTCAAGGTGATTTTTGTTGTTGATTACCTGATAAGCTATGCTTTTTTGAACTTTGTCAAGATCATCGGGAAAAACCATCCCCTTAAATGTTCCGCCTGTCAGCTTTAAAAATTCCTCGCGGCTGTCGCAGCCGAAGATGCCGAGCAGCGCATCATTTATGTGCAGTATCTCCTCGTTTCCGTCCGCGCGGTAAATGAAAAAACCGCCCGGCATATTCTCCACGATGTTACGGAATAAGTCTGTCGGGCATTTGTCAAAGGCTTTCATTAACTCTTTAGTGCTCTCATCCATAAATTTCCCTCTTTCCAGATTGATCCAGCTGCTCTGTTTTACAAATTATCTGTCACGATGACAGAAGACCTTTTGCTTGCCCCAGCGGTGATTTGATTTCGCTAATTTTTGTTGCTGTCCGCATAACTATGACATATACAATCCGATTATCTGCTTATAAAATTTCTTTTCATCAGCAATAGATGATATTCCGCCAATCTGACTTAGTGTCCCGATTAAAGGCATATTTTCAAATTCAGTTCCTTTAAGCTTTTTGGCAGCCGCTTCAGAGAACTTTTCCGCAAAAATAACTTTGATATCCCTGCCAAAATAGCTTTCAGCTTTATAGTTAACCGTCTCCGTAAGCCCGCTTGAATTGTGCAGATCCGCAATTAAGGTCTGGGCTTCAATGATTTTGTCTTCACGATCGGTCAGATCGTCAGCGGATAACGCGCCGCTTATCGCTTGTTTGATTTTATCATCTATGTTTAGCCTGCCAAAGGCGGTTCCGAACCATTTGCTGTATGGAGCGTATACTCCTTTATACAAAAAACATAATCTCATCAGCCGTTCACATATCCTTGAACAGATTATTCTCGAACCAACTGCGTCCCCGCATTGTCCGCAGCGCTTGAAAAAAGCCTGTTCGGCAGCGATAATCTCCCAATTTGAAGCGATCAGATATAGCCTTACATCATTCGGATAATATTTGATATGAGAGATAACTTCAGTACAATTCAGCCTGTCAACGAAAAATTTACCCGATACCAATGAAAGAAGTCTGTGTTCGGAAAAGGCGAGCCATTCATAAGGTTTGATATTGTTTAAATCGGATATTCCAAGCTGATCTAACAGATAATCTTCAAATGTATGAATAAATATCAGCGGATTAACGTTTCCCTCGCTGATAAATTCGGGATGCCGCACACCGCAGTCATTCGGGTCGGGCTTGGTAAAATTCACACTGTAACCCTTATATCTGTAAGGAAAATTTTTGGACAGCGCGGAAAAAATTTTGTCTTTCTTTTCAATATCCGCCAAGCTCAGAAACAAATAAAACCGAGGTCCCCACATATGGTCTGTCGAAACGGCGTCATCGTAACCAAGAACATCTGAGCCGTAACCGATCAGTCCGGCGGAATATATCATGTCGGGAAAGTTGTCCTCAATAATTGCTCTGGCGCAATCAGTGAAGAAGCTTTCACAAAGTTCCATACCTTTTATAAATTTGCTCATTTCAGCTCCTCCTGCAGCGGCTGATTTGCAGATTGCCGATTATATCAAAGCTGTTTGTCGGAAACGATTTGTATAAATGATAAAATGGATTATAAGTGTTAATATTTTATAAGCTATACAAGCTTTGTAAAAAGTTTTCTATTTATATTTTACAACTTTTTGGACATTTTTTCAAGTATTTTTCTAAAAATGCATAAAAATATCTTAACATTGGAAATAATTCACGCAAACTGCAGTTTTGATTAAAATGCAATAGGGGGTTGTCAGTTTGAACAGTTTATGGTATAATAAATGAAAGTCATATAATTTTGAATTTTGCAAGCCGCTTGCAAAGCGGAGTTTTAAGAAAGGGACTGTCGAAGTCTTATCCCGCGCGGCTGGGGGCGGCTTTCGCCTGCGCGGATTTGCTTTCAGATAAGGAGGGCGTTTTGGCAAAACCAAGAACATTGTTTATATGCCGCGAGTGCGGTCAGGAGTATCCCAAATGGAACGGACGCTGCAACGCCTGCGGCGCGTGGAATACTATTGAGGAAAGTGCGCCCGTTGTGGTGGGCAAGGGATATTCCGCCGCGCCCGCGGGCGAGTTCAAGTACAGCAGGATAGGCGAGATAAGCTACAATGACGAGACACGCTACGGCACGGGCATTTCCGAGCTGGACAGGGTGCTGGGCGGCGGTCTGGTAAAGGGATCGCTGGTACTTATAGGCGGCGACCCGGGCATAGGCAAGTCCACGCTGCTGCTGCAAATCTGCGGGTTTATGGGGAACGAGCATACTATTCTGTACGTTTCGGGCGAAGAAAGCGAGCGGCAGATAAAGCTGCGCGCGGAGCGGCTGGGGGTAAACTCTGACAATCTGTTTCTCGCCAGCAACAACAGCTGCGAGAGCATAATCCATGCCGTATGCGCAAACAAACCCGAGATAGTGATAATAGATTCCATTCAGACCATAACCACCGCCTCAGCCGCCTCGTCGGCGGGCAGCATAGTGCAGGTGAGGGAATGCACCAACGCCTTTATGAGAATGGCTAAAAGCGAGGAGATACCCGTGTTTATTGTAAGCCACGTCAACAAGGACGGCGGCATAGCGGGACCGAAGATAATGGAGCATATCGTGGATACGGTGCTGTATTTCGAGGGCGAAAAGCAGCTCTCCTACCGTATTTTAAGGGCTATCAAGAACCGTTTCGGCTCAACAAACGAGATAGGCGTTTTCAATATGGACGACGACGGGCTGAAAGAGGTGGTGAACCCCTCGGAAATGATGCTGTCGGGAAGGTTGAAAAGCATTTCAGGAAGCGCCGTGGTGTGTACCGTTGAGGGAACTCGTCCCATTCTCGCGGAGGTTCAGGCGCTTGTCACAAAGTCGAATTTTTCCGCGCCGCGCCGTGTGGCGACGGGGTTTGACTATAACCGCCTTTATATGCTGCTTGCGGTGCTGGAAAAAAGAACGGGTTTCTTTTTCGGCGGCGTCGACGTATATGTGAACATAGTCGGCGGGCTTAAGGTTGAGGAGCCTGCGGCGGATCTCGCAGTGGCAATGGCTCTGTATTCGGGTCTGTGCGATAAGATAATCCCCGACAAGCTGATGGTGTTCGGTGAGGTCGGGCTGGGCGGAGAAATACGCGCCGTGTCGCATATACGAGAAAGGGTTAAGGAGGGCGCGCGGCTGGGTTTTGAGAAGTGCATAATCCCCAAGCAGTCCTTTTCGACACTCAGCAGGGCGGAGAGCTACGGCATACGCATAGTCGGCGCAAATACGCTGGAGCAGGCATTCCGCGCCATATCGCCCGAAAAAAAGCCGCAGGAGAACGCGACATGAAACTGAACGATACGAAAAAAAGATTGCTGTACGCCGCGGCGTTCGCGCTGCTGTTCGGCGTTGAGACCGTTATCGCGCTGTTCGTTCACGACAGATTTGTTCGCCCTTATCTGGGCGATGTCCTCGCGGTGGTGACGGTTTATTGCGGGGCGCGGACAGTATTTTTAAACAAGCCGCGCTTTCTTTCGGCGTGGGTGACCGCTCTTGCTTTCGTTGTGGAGCTTCTCCAGCTTACCGACTTGTCGGAACGCGTCGGAAGCGTTTTCGCGGTAATTCTCGGTTCAACATTTGATTTTGCGGATTTATTGTGCTATGCGGTCGGCGGCGTTATTACGGCGGCTTGGGACTATCGGATATACCGCAAAACATATGCAAAAACCCGCCCGAACAGCTGACCTGTTCGAGCGGTTTTTTTGCGTGTTTAAATGTTAATACTATGGCAGCGTTCTCTCTGTGCGGTATTGCCTTAATTTTTGTGTATCTCGTATGTGGCGCCGCCGCAGCCGTTCAGATAGATAACGTCGTCGGTCACTTCTTTGACGGACCAGTACCAGCCGCCGTCATCGGGAAAAGAACAGCCGTCCTTGACGAAAAAATCCTCGTTGAGTTTGTAGTCATCCAGAGCGAGCAGATTGTCCTCCAACATTCTGCATTCGTTCATTCTGATACAGGTAGTGGAGAGCATTGCCCAGCCCTTTTCGCAATAAGCGTTCTTTCCTATCCGGCAATAAAGAAAATTCTCCTTTTCGTCAAACCCGAAGTAAGCGGAATTTTTTATCGCGTCTATATGCACATTATAAACTTCGTTTTCATTGCAAAAGCAGGACAGCACGTTCCATTTCGCCATTTTTTCTGGCAGGGAGAGTGAATCGGTGTTTTTATCCTTGACAAAAAAGTCTTTATTAAACTTTTCCGACAATGTAAGCTCAAAACGGCTGCCGTTATATGCGGTATAGATAAGCACCCCGCTTCCGTCAAGCTCTGCTTTGTCGTTTTCATGCAGCCTGAGCCTTTCGTCGTTTTCATCGTTACAAAAGACTTTTCCGCTGTCCGGGGCGATAATGCGGTATATCGCGTTGGCGTTCCAGTCCCTTCCCACGCCGTAAACAGTTCCCGCCGTTCCGTAGTCGGAATGCTTCAGCACCGCCGCTATAAGCTCCGGCTCAAGCCTTAAAAAGAATATGGAATAGTCTTCGGTTATCGCCGCCGAAGCGTCCTTTCCGTGCCATATTCCGCAAAGCTCGTTAGGGTTTTTCATTATTTATACCTCCGTTGGTTAATCGTTTCCTTGGGAACGCTGCCTCATATTATTCCGCGTTCATGCACAAAACCGAAAATACCGATTTGCGCTGAATATCCGTAAGCGGTTTGAGCAAGCCCTTTTCAAGCAGCTTTTCCACCATTCTGGGTATCATGCACGGATTTGATATAACGTTGGTACAGTGAATACATTTCAGCACGGGGCGCATATGCTCGGGGTAATTGTTTTTTAACGCCGCGAACTTCTCCTCGTCCATCTGCTTCGCGAGCTGCCTTATTTCCGGCGTTACGGTGACTTTTTCGTTTATCAGCCGTTTGAGTGAGCCGCTGAGCGTTGCTCCCTCACTCAGTTTTACCCTTAAAATAACGGGCTGCACCCTGTCCTCATGAACGTATCCCTTGTCGCGTATGCGCTTGTATTCCTCGGCAGTAAGGCTGTCCCTGCCACCGTTTATGAATTTTACGAGCTCCTCCCAGTCGCTGTTGAGGTTGTCCCGCCAGCCGCCGTTTCTGTCGGAATAGCGGCAGTCTATGGAAACGGCTTCAAACGCGTCCATGTGGCTCTCGCATTCCTCGGGGTCGTAGACCCACGCGTTTCGGGTCATAGTCCCGCAGGCCCAATACGGGTACTCCTCGCCATCGGAAACCTCTCTGTCGTCCGTCACATTGGCAAAGGCGATAAAATCTCCGCCGTCGGGTCGCTTTACCTTCAGCTTTGCATACTCACTATAATTCTCGGTAAGCTCCAGTCCCATGCTGATACAAGCCATAACAAGGCTGTATTTCATAAAGTTCACATCGCCGCCGTCGCAGGTGAAGCCCCAGTGCGCGTGGTCGGCTTCAAACTCCTCGAATATTTTCGGGAAGAATTTCTCACAGAGCAGCTCCGCCGCTCTGTCCGTAGAACCGTTGTCGCTCTTTGCCTTGCGGCTGTCGGTGATAAACATATTGGTCCTGTATTTCGGATTTTTGGAGTTATCCAGCCTGTCGATATAGGCGTACTCCACCAGCCTGTCAAGATTATCCTCCACATAAGCCTGCGGAACTCCCACCGCCCTCGCTATCTCCTCAAGCGTCTTAGGCTCCCAGTAGCAGGCGTAGGCGATATTCTGCTTCAGCCTTGTGTCGAACATATCCATGGTATCTCCCGCAGAGCCGGGCATGCCGCCATGCCCCATGCTTGTGAATATGATGGGATTAAGCCCTAAATTCAGTTCGTTTGTACTCATAGTTATACCCTCCTTGAGCTTGGTTCGCGCGTCAGACAAATGCCATTTTACAGTGCCCGAGGAGATATGCAGCTTTTTCGCGATATCCGCCACCGGCATATTATCGTAATAATGCATATATACGATAAGCCGCTGGCGGTTGGAAAGATAGCCTATCTCGCGCCGCAGCGCCTCGATATCCTCCGCGTCCTCAAGGCGCGGCTCGTCGTTATACGGTATCACCATGTCGTCTATGCTTTCCGTGCGCCTGCCCTTTACAAGCCTGTCGACGTACCTCGCGCGCACATTCTGCGCTATGCGGTAAACGTACCCGTCAAGATTGACGATATCGTCCGATTTCAGAAATGAGCAGTACACCTCGCATATTATGTCGGAGGCAAGCTCCTGCGCCTGATCGACGTTACGCATTTTGTCCATGGCGTAGCCGAATATCCTGTCCTTGTACTCGTAAATGTATTTGTCCGCTGTTTTTTTGTCCATTTTGAAAACCTCCGGAAGCGTTTTCAAATATACAGTGAGTGAAAAACCAAAAAGGTTGGGCGTAAAATAAAATTTTTTTGAAAAATTTGCTGTTTTCGTCAAGAAAATATTTTTTATGTGAAATATTCACGGACTTGAAAGTCCTTAAGATAATCTAAGTGATTAGGCTGAAAAATATAAAGCAGTTTCAAAATTGCAGATTATTTCATTATGCTTACCGTTGTCAGGAATGAAATAAATCCGCATTTGATTTTATCCATATCAAAGACTACATAAATATTTATTACATTTATTATAACATAGTTAAACTGTCTTTTTCAATCATTTTTACGCAAAAAATAATTAACAACAGAAGTTATCGCGGGCAAATCTGCCGCGTAGTGCACTTGCTTTAAAATTATAATATGTTATTTGCCGCTGATGCTTTAATGTTTTCAGTCTGTGTATAGGGTGTTGATCTAAGATGATCTATTTTAATTTGAAACTTTTTCGGCCCGCATAAGTCAGTTTATAAAGGTTGACTCAATGGGGACTATTTAAAAAATTTCAAAATTTCCGCAAGCACGCCCCGTTCGCTTCGCTCACTATGCGCGATTGCGGAAACCGGTCAGAATT
>CAJTMU010000056.1:0-5402 GCA_910577365.1 uncultured Oscillospiraceae bacterium
TTTTCGCGCGGCAAGCGTCCGCCACAGCTCTTATTTTATCCGGTGAGCCGATATTGCCGGGGTTTATCCTTATTTTATCAACACCTGCCGCAACACACTCCAGCGCTATTTTGTAATCAAAATGAATATCCGCGACTATCGGACAGCATACCGCGTTTTTCAGCGCCGCGATAAGCGCCGCGTCCTTTACCGCGGGCACGGCGGCTCTTATGATATCACAGCCTGCCGCTTCAAGCTCTGCTGCCTGCTTCACGCTGTCCCCGATATTTTCCGCGGGAACGCTTAGCATGGACTGGATATAAATTTTGCCTTTTCCAAGCTCCAGCGAACCGATCTTTACCGTTTTCGCGCTCATGTCTGACCTCCTGCAACAAGTCTGAAAATATCGTTGAATGTTACAACTATCATAAACAGCATAAGCAGCGCGAAGCCCGCGAAATGCACCATGCCCTCCACCTGCGGCTTTACGGGCTTTCTGCGTATCGCCTCAATAAGCAGGAACAGCAGGCGGCAGCCGTCAAGAGCGGGAATGGGTATAAGATTGAAAACACCCACGTTTATAGTAATAAGCGAAACCACGCTGAGAAAATCCGAAATGCTGTAATTTGGATTGGACGCGACCTCACCGATAGCACTTATAGTCCCCACGGGACCCGAAAAATCATTAAGACCGTACTTGCCGCGAAGCATATCAACAAGCGTCATAACTATGAGCCGCGCCGTGGAGCAGCTTTCACGAAAGCTCTCGGAAAGAACAGTTCCCACAGTCTTTTCCTGCCGATAAACCAGAAAATCAAAATAAATGCTGTTTCCGCCCTCGCCCGAGGTTGTCATAAATTCCACGTCATCCAGCTTAATCTTTTCGCCGCCGCGCTTTACAGTTATATCAAAAATGAGATTACCCTCGCTGTTAATTCTGTCGCTGCTCTGAAGCTTATACACGATATCTGAAAGGCAGAATATCCGCGTTCCGTCAATGGAAATTATCTCGTCGTCAACCTGAAGGCGGCTGCTGCTGACAGACTGCCGATTAAACTGGCTTATAACCGTCGAGCCGATTACGTCCGAGAAGCAAAGCGAGGTCAGCACAACAAAAAATCCAAGCACCAGATTCATCACAGGTCCCGCAAGTATCACTATCATGCGCTGCCATACAGGCTTAGCGTTAAAGGCGCGCGGATTTCCCGAACATCTTTTCGTGTCCTTTTCCTCATATACCGTCGTTTCCCCCGGGAGCAGGTCATCAGCGTACTGTTTCGTTTCGTCAAAGCCATCCTCGCCCTCCATGGAACAGGAGCCGCCTATTGGAAGCAGCCTTATGACATACTCGGTTTCCTTACCCTTTTTACGAAAGATAACGGGTCCCATGCCGAGAGCGAACTCTCTTACATATATCCCGCACGCCTTTGCGGCAAAGAAATGTCCCAATTCATGAATTATTATTATAACGCAAAAGACAAGAATCGCAATAACTATTTCCATACTACCTCCGAAAAAACGCTCTTGAAATTATACCTTTGCCCTCAATGCGACAAATGCCTCAGCCGCAGCCTTTGCCGACATTATATCGTCTATTGTTGGCGCTTGGACGACCTTAAGTGTTTCCAACGCCTCGGTCACAATATCTCCGATTTCGAGAAATTTTATTTTACCTTCCAGAAACAGTGCTACCGCCGCTTCATTTGCGCTGTTTACCAAACAGGGAGCTGTGCCGCCCGCGGCAACAGCTTTTTTTGCCGCCGAAAGACAGCGGAAAGTATCCTCGTCCGCTTTGTCGAAAGTGAGCGCTCCCACGTCAAACAGCGATAGCTTTTTTGCGGGACATGGCAGTCTTTCAGGGTATGTCAGCGCAAGCTGTATGGGTATACGCATATCAGCTGTTCCGAGCTGAGCTATCACCGCTCCATCATCAAACTCCACCGCAGAATGAATGATGCTTTGACGGTGTACAACTATCTCCACCTGCTCAGGCGAAACGTCAAACAGCCGCACCGCCTCGATAAGCTCCAATCCCTTATTAATCAGCGTTGCACTGTCAACAGTGATTTTAGCGCCCATACTCCAATTAGGGTGTTTTAAAGCCTGCTCAACCGTTACGTTCTCCAATTCCCCGCGATTTTTTCCGAAAAAAGGTCCGCCTGAAGCTGTGAGAATTATTTTTGACAATTTATTTCCCATTGCGCCCATAAGGCACTGGAATATCGCTGAATGTTCGCTGTCAATCGGCAAAAGACGCACACCGTTTTCGCGGACGCAATCTGTGACAAGACTGCCGCCCGCCACTAAAGTTTCCTTATTGGCAAGTGCGATATCGTTCCCCGCCCGCGCCGCGGCAAGCGTTGGAAGCAATCCTACCATTCCCACAACCGCGTTCACTACCCTGCCGCACTTCAACCGTGCCAGCTCACACAGACCCTCCATACCGCAAAGCACTTTTATATCGGTATCGGCAAGCCTTGACCGCATATCCAAGAATCTGCTTTCATCACAGACACAGACACACTCTGGGTGAAATTCCCTTGCCTGCGCCTCAAGAAGTTCGGTATTCCGATTTGCGGACAACGCCTTTACTTTGATATTATGCGCGCGGCAGACATCTAATGTCTGCGTTCCGATAGAACCTGTCGAACCAAGCAATACTATATCCATATTATGTTTTCCCCTCGGAGCATGTTTGTTATCCCGATTACGCAAAATACGCGGTTAAGATGATAAATGCTTTTAACAAAACCACCCATTCACAGTGTGAATGGGCAGGGTTCCCGCAGAAACGCTCCACAAAAGAACGCTCCGCATATTACACAACGGGAGATATAAAGCTGAAAATCACAAACAGAAAAGGCGCTGTGAAAAGTACGCTGTCAAATCTGTCAAGCACCCCGCCATGACCCGGCATAATATTGCCGAAATCCTTTACCTTATACTGCCGTTTTATGACCGAAGCCGTAAGGTCGCCCAGTACGCCCACTGCACTCGCAATCATACCCACTGGTATAAGCACCGCGTAGGACATGAAGCTATCCGAGGCGATAAACAGATTATACACCAAGCATTGTATAAACACCACAACTCCCACCGTCACGATACCGCCTATAAGACCCTCTACGGTTTTTTTGGGGCTTACTTTCGGGCAAAGCTTATGCTTTCCGAAAAACGTTCCCACAAAATAAGCGCCCGAATCGCCGAACCACGCGCAGAAAAGCGTATAAATGATAAGGAACACTCCCATAGCGGAATTTTCAACGGAATAGCGCACAAACAATATACAGCTCAGCGCCCCCGGGATAGCCAGCGCTGCGCAGCCGCACATTGCAACGTCGGAGAATTTCAGCGTTTCGTGCTTCGCCAGCATTATCAGCAGCAGGCAGAAAACGAACGCAAGGTAGAACGTAACGGCATATTTTCGCAAAACAGGTACGTTAAGCACAAACGGAACAGCCGCAGCGAAAACCGTGCAAACCCATTTCATCAGCTTATACTGTCCGCATTTCACCGCGCGGATAAGCTCCCATACGCCAACCGCCCCGAAAAACGCCAGCATTATCATATAAAGCCAACTTATGTCGGCGATAAGTGCGCCTACTCCTATTACGATCCCGACAACCGCGGAAATAATCCGAACAGCCATATCTGTGACCTACTCCTTTCGGGTCATGTACAATTCCGCGCATTAAAAACACGAACGGACGTCCGAGCCGCGAAACCGCTTATAATACCTTAAAGCCCGCCAAATCTGCGATTTCGCTCCGCAAATATATCCATCGCGCTTATAAGGTCTTTTTTCTTGAAATCCGGCCACAGAACGTCCATAAACACAAACTCGGCATATGCCGCCTGCCATATCATGAAGTTTGACAGCCGCTGCTCCCCGCTGGGTCGGATAACCATATCCAGCGGCGGCATGGTGCTTGTATAAAGATGCTCCTCAATAAGGCTCTCAGTAATATCTTCGGGCAAAAGAAACTCATCGGCACACTGACGCGCTATTTCAGCGCACGCCGCGGTTATTTCCGCCCTGCCTCCGTAATTAAGCGCGATGCCAACTATAAAGCCGTCATTATCCTTTGAAGACAGCTCTATATCGTCCAAGTCTGCTCGGATATCCTCAGCAAGCGGCGTTTTATCGCCTAAAATGACTATGCGGATATTTTCGCGCACCGTTGCCCTGATATCTTTAATATAACGTCGCAGCAGCTCCATTATACCATTTATTTCGTCAGGAGGGCGCTTCCAGTTTTCGGTAGAGAACGCGTAAAAGCTTGCACACTCCACTCCAAGCTCTCTGCACCAGTTTATGGTTTTTTTAAAAACTGCTGCGCCTTGTGAATGACCCGCGTTTCTCGGCAGCCCGCGCTTTTTTGCCCATCTGCCGTTTCCGTCCATGATAAATCCGATATGCCGCGGAATGTTTTTTTTCATCAGATAGCCATTATTTCCTTTTCCTTAGCTGCGCCGACCTTATCTATCTCCTCGGTATACTTGTCCGTCAGCTTCTGAATGCTCTTTTCGGCGTCCTTAACGTCGTCCTCGGTTATCTCACCCGACTTTTTCTTCGCCTTTATCTTATCCATTGCGTCGCGCCTTACGTTGCGGACAGCTACCTTGCTCTCCTCGCAGGTCTTGCTGATAGTTTTGCACAGCTCTTTTCTGCGCTCCTCGGTAAGCTGCGGGAACACAATCCTCAGCACCCTTCCGTCGTTGGTCGGATTTATCCCGAGATCGCTCGCCTGAATAGCCTTTTCGATCTTCGACAGCATCGACCCGTCGTAGGGCGATACAACCAGTATCCTTGCTTCGGCAACCGATACTGAAGCCAGCTGATTTACGGGAGTGGCGGTTCCGTAATAATCCACCGATATTCTGTCCAGCACACCTGGGTTAGCTCTTCCCGCACGGATAGTGCCAAGCTCGCTTTCGAGCGCCAGAATGCATTTTCCCATTTTGTCCTTAGCCGTGTTTATTGTCTGTTCCATAGTTGTGACCTCCAAATCAGAAATAAGATATCAATTGACGGAAAGCTCTCCGTCTTTTGTATTTCAGCCCTTGTGCTTTGCAACAAGAGTACCTATACTTTCGCCCATAACCGCGTCATAGATATTGTCAGGACGCGCCAGATTGAATACCAGAATGGGTATATTGTTCTCGGTACAGATAGCCGCCGCGGCACTGTCCATGACCTGAAGCCGCTTTACCAGTATCTCATGGTGAGTGATAACGTCATACTTTACCGCGTTGTGGAATTTTTTCGGGTCTTTGTCATATATTCCGTCGACCATCGTTGCCTTAAGCAGGATATCCGCGCCAAGCTCCGCCGCTCTGAGTGAAGCCGCGCTGTCGGTGGAAAAGAATGGATTTCCCGTGCCGCAGCCGAAGATGACCACTCTCCCCTTTTCAAGATGACG
>CAJTMU010000056.1:5412-13308 GCA_910577365.1 uncultured Oscillospiraceae bacterium
AGGCTCAGCGACCTGCTGCATGGTAATGGCTGTCTGAACTCTTACGGTGCAGCCCTGATTTTCAAGCACGTCAGCAACCGCCAAAGCGTTCATTGTGGTAGCAAGCATTCCAATGTGGTCAGCACGCGCTCTGTCCATGCCCTCGGAGCTTCTGCCCCGCCAGAAATTTCCTCCGCCGACAACTATACCAATCTGAGCGCCCGCATCAACGCACTTTTTAATGCTCCGACAAATATTCTCCACCGTCGGGATATCCAATCCGCTTTCCTTATCGCCCGCCAGCGCCTCGCCGCTCAGCTTCAGCAAAACTCTCTTATACTTTGGGGTTGCGTTATCGCTCATTTACTGTACCTCCGTATAGCTTTTCATATATGCCGCTCCCGCCGGACGCGCATTAATGCTGTATTGGAAAGCGCGTTCGGTGAAACTTTTTAATAGTCCAGAACCCTTATCCTGCCGAGTATTTCCGCTCCGTCTGCCGCCTTTGCGCAGGCATCATCTGCCTCTTTTTCGGAGATAACTCCCGTAACGAATGCAAGCTCGTTTTCGGGCTGCTTCTTTGCCGAAAGGTACTCCACATGGCCGAACAGAGCTTTTACAACCGCCTTTGTGACATCTACGCTGTTCGCGCGCAGCCTGATATAATGAGCGCAGCGGAACTCTCCGAAGCCGCGGATAAAGTCCTGCTCACTGTCGCGCCATCTCAGGGACAGACTGGTATCGGAATGCTTTACTGCACTTATGATATCACTTACCACCGCGCTTGCCGTGGGCAGCTTTCCCGCGCCTTTGCCGTAGAACACCACGTCGCCCGTTGCGTCGCCGCGAACCAGAATCGCGTTAAACACGTCATTTACACCCGCAAGCTGGCTCTCATTCTTTATAATAGCTGGGAATACTCCGATCGATATCTTATCCTCATTCTCGCGCTTTGCGCAGCCTATCAGCTTTATCTTCGCGTCGTAGCTGTCGCAGTACTCAACGTCCTCAAGAGTTATTTTAGTTATTCCCTCCGTATGAACGCTGTCAGGATAAACATGCTTTCCGAACGCCAGCGAAGCGAGTATGCATATCTTTCTGCAAGCATCGTGACCGTCCACGTCGGCAGAGGGATTACGCTCAGCATAGCCAAGCTCCTGTGCTATCTTAAGCGCCTCGTCAAAGCCCATGCCGTCGCGTATCATCTTTGTCAGAATGAAGTTGGTAGTTCCGTTAAGAATACCCGCGATCTCGTCTATCTCATTTGCTGAAAGGCAGGCATGAAGCGGCTTTATAATGGGTATGCCGCCGCCTACGCTCGCCTCAAAGAAAAAGTTCACTTTATGCTCTTTGGCGGTTTCCAGAAGCTCCGCGCCTTTTGCCGCGACCATCTCCTTATTGGAGGTAACCACACTCTTGCCTGCCTTCAGAGCAGACTTTACATAATCAAACGCGGGTTTCAGTCCGCCTATAACTTCCGCTACAACAGTCACCTCGTCGTCATTCAGGATAACGTCGAAATCCTTTACGAATTTATCCTGATAAGGGCTGTCGGGAAAGTCCCTTAAATCAAGGATGTACTTGATGTCAAGCTCCTGACCAGCCTTTCTTTCAAGGCTCTCCTTGTTTTTGTAGAACACCTCTACCGTGCCCGAGCCGACTACCCCATATCCCAGAACGGCAATCTTTGCCATAACTAACTTCCTTTCTTATTCAAAGCAAATTCCCTTGCCGCAAAGCCGAGCTTTACGGTCGTTTTGCGAAATCTGCCGTTTTTATTTCTTGCTTTACAAACGTTATACAAATTTTTCCAACGCTTACAACTCTAAATTTATTATATCACATTTAGGAAGAATTTTCAAGGGGTTTTTGAAATCATAATATTTTGCCGCGTAAATCATTTACTCCGCAAGAAGACGCTCAATTTTAGCTGTCTCCTCCGCGGTAAATTCCATTTTGTAAACAGCCTCTACGTTTTCGGATATCTGCTCGGGACGTGACGCGCCTATAAGTACGGTGGTGACGGCGCTGTTGTGAAGCACCCACGAAAGCGCCATCTGCGAAAGCTTCTGTCCTCTTGAAGCGGCGATATCGTTAAGGCTGTTAAGCTTCTTTATCATATCCTCCGTGAGCTGATCCTTAATCCATGTCCTGCCCTTGCCAACGCGGCTGTCGGCGGGAATGCCGTTAAGGTATCTGTCGGTCAGAAAGCCTTGATACAGCGGCGAAAATACCGCAAGACCGAACCCGCGCTCCGCGGCGAGACTATCCAGACCGTCCCGCTCTATCCAGCGGTTAAGCATGGAATAAGACGGCTGATTCAGCACAAAGGGAGTTTTAAGCTCGCGGAATATCGTCAATATTTCCTCCGTCTGCTGCTTGTTGTAGTTGGATATCCCAACATAAAGCGCCTTTCCCTGCCTTACGGCGCTGTCCAGCGCAAGCGCGGTTTCCTCAACGGGGGTTTCGGGGTCGGGAACGTGGTGATAGAAAATATCCACATAATCAAGCCCCATGCGCTTCAAGGACTGGTCGAGCGACGCGGTGAGGTATTTACGCGAGCCGTTTTTGTCTCCATAGGGACCAGCCCACATATCATAGCCCGCTTTGGTAGAAACGCACAGCTCGTCGCGGAACTCGCGCATTCCCCTGTCGAGTATCTTGCCGAAATTCTCTTCGGCGGAACCGTTATAGGGGTTTCCGTAATTGTTGGCAAGGTCAAAATGGGTTATGCCCAGATCGAACGCGGTATGGACCATGTTCTCCATATTCGCAAGACTGTCCTGAAAGCCGAAATTCTGCCACAGTCCCAGCGATACCGCGGGCAGCTTAAGACCGCTTTTCCCACAGCGGTTATATACCATCTTCTCATACCTTTTTTCGTTTGGCTTATACATATTTTTCCTCCTTGAGTTTATTTTTTTAATTGTAACATATTTTGTATTGAAATGCAATAGAATATGAAAAATCCCCGCGAACGGCGGGGATAAAATTATTTGTATTTTCCGCAGCCCTTGCAGCATATCTCGGAAACGGGATTTTTCATACTGCAATACGGGCTATCCACTCGTCACCGTTGCTCTCGGAGTTTGCTTTTTTGAGCCGTTCATGAAGCATGGAATTACTATTCGACCTACGCTCCGACGCACTTACGGCGGAGACTCCATACCGACCGGCATAAACGGTCTGCCAGTCAACGGATAGCGTGGAGTTGTTCCATGTGATAAAGCGCGAGATATTGTTGGCAAGTCCTATACCACCTCTTTTTGGCTTGTTCAGCGCCGCAAAGAATTATAATAGAAAAAGCTAAAGTTCTTTTATAT
The DNA here is from genome assembly GCA_910577365.1 of uncultured Oscillospiraceae bacterium. Lineage (GTDB taxonomy): Bacteria > Bacillota > Clostridia > Oscillospirales > Ruminococcaceae > CAG-115. The sequence continues at coordinate 8,715 of CAJTMU010000056.1, forward strand.
GAGCATAACAAAAATTCCCGCAGCTGACGTATAGCCACGGGAAATTTTATTTTTTCGCCGTTATCATTACCGCATTGGGCACGGCTTGGGCGGAAACACCGAAACCCGCCATTTGCAGAAGTTCGGCTTCGTGCGGGAGAGTAAGCGGAATATCAAAGTGAAAATATCGCCCCGCCTCAGAGCCTTTGCAGCGGCGGCAGTATTCCTCCAAAAGAAGCCGCTCCTCCTCGTCACAGCAGGCGAAGTAATCTGTGTAAATAAAGCTGCCACCCGCTTTCAGAGCACGGTATATTTTCTGAAACAGCTCGTATTTCTTTTCAGAATTGAAATGATGCAAGGTCTGGAATGCCACAATGCAATCAAAATCGCTCCCGAAATCTGCTGTAAAATAATCGCCATTTATAAGCTTCAATCGCTTATCCGAATGTTTTTCCCTCAAGCGGCTCAACATTGCTTCCGAAATATCGACGCCCGTCACTGACAATTCGGGAAAGCGCGGGAAAATTTCGTCCAGTTCAAGACCCGTGCCGCAGCCTAAATCAAGCAGTGTATTTATTCCGTCAGGCAGCTCGTCGGCAAGTATTCGGTATCCCTCATGCCATAGGGACATATGTTCCTCGTAGCTGTCCAGCCTTGCCGCAAAAAAGTCCGACATCTCCTCAACAGGGGTATCCTCGGTTTCGGCAAGCCACGCCCTTAGTTCCGACAAATATTTTTCTATATCATCGCGAATAATTATGTTTTCAAACATTTTAACCTCCATTATTATTTTTGTTATTCAGATAAGCAATGCAATTATCGAGATGTATTCCCGACAGATTATCGGAACGTTCCACCATTTCCGGCGCGCTTTCCAAGTCCGCCCAGACCAAGCTGTCAACCTCGTTCGAGCTTCCGAAAGGAGCCGCTTTAACATATGCCGCAAATCCAAGCATTATTAAATTTTTCGGCTCAAAATAATATCCGCCGATATAGTTGCAGGACAAAACCCTCTGCCCTGTTTCCTCAAATACCTCACGCGAAACCGCAGTCTCGGGTGTATCTCCTTTTTTCATGTAGCCCGAACAAAGAACGTATTTTTCCGAAATGTAGTTTTGCTTAAGCAGCAGAACCTCATTGCGCTCGTTGATTATTGCCGCCAGCACACAGCACGCGGGATTATCAAAATAAAATTTATTACATTCGGGACAATACCTCTGCTCTCCCTCGTCGCCAACGAGCTTGTTTACAAGCGATTTCCCGCACTGCATACAATAATTTATCCGCATTTTACTCACCTTTATAATCTATGGAGCATTCTGTGAAATCCAACATATAAAAAATTACCGTTTATGTTTTTTATTCTTTACTTTTGCCTTAACCAATAACATCATAGGACGGCGCAATTCATCTTTCATTCCGGGAATATTCATCATTTCTTTAGGCGGCTCTGCTTCTTCTACTGCTTCAAGGTCAAATCCATTACTCAGCAAACCCATCAGTATTTGAGTAAGGGTATGATGTTGTTTTACCACATTACACCCTAAAAAACGGGTCTGCCGTTCCCCAGGCATAAAATAATTATCTATTGCCCAATACTTAGGTTTTCCGTCTTTGTCATAAATCCAATCCTGCCCGATTCCCGCGGTAAAAACGGGATGTTCAATATTAAAAACAAACACCCCGTTCGGCTTCAGTGTCTTGTATACTTTTTGAAATACTTGCTCAATATCCTTTATATAATGCAATGCCAGATTTGATATAACGAAGTCCCACATATTTTCGGGATATTCGTACTCCTCTATTCCGCAGACCCGATATTCAATTTTACTGCTCATATTTCGTCTGCATGCTTCTTCTATCATTTTATGGCTTAAATCAATTCCGAGCACCCGAGCTGCCCCGTTTTCCGCGGAAAACATACAATGCCAGCCGTACCCACACCCCAAATCAAGTACACTTTCCCCCTTTAGCGGCGGAAACAGTGCTCTTAATTGATGCCATTCCCCCGCGGCATTTAACCCGTCTTTGCTGCGCGGCATTTTTGCGTATTCTTCAAAAAAATTTGCATTATCGTATTCGTTATTCATATTAAAGCTTCCTTAAATTTTATATATTTCCAGCATTTATTTTACATATATCAGAAATGATTATAGTAAAATTTGTCCATTACCGCATAGAGAAAATCGAAAATTTACGGATTTGCACAAACATAAACGTATAATAAATACTCTGCATTTATTATACCATTTCCCGCAAGGCTTGTCAACCGTTTAAAAATTGAACACAAAAAAGCACGGCGGACAAGATATTTTGTACAAGTAAAAAGCAATAATATAATACAGCAGACTTTCAAGGGTAAAACCTGCCTTTGAGGGTTTATTTATTTGCAGCAAACCACGGCTTGCCGTAAGGTATAATATTTTGTGGGATAATTTTGGGAGGACTTGTTATGATCAGCCTGCTTGTAAAATTCGCATTGCAGCACTTTCTGGTTTTCGGGCTGCACTTTGAGGGGAGAAACCAATTTCCGCGCCAGCTTTCCGCCAAGGACGAGGCAGAATGTATACGTAAGATAGCCGAGGGAGACGACTCTGCGCGGGATAAGCTTATAGTACATAATCTGCGTCTTGTAGCTTATATTGTCAAGAAAAACTACCCCGATGCCCGCGACCAAGACGACCTTATTTCCATCGGCACGATAGGTCTTATCCGCGCCGCCGAAACCTTTGATTATCTTAAAGGAAATCATTTCAGCACATATGCTTCAAAGTGTATAGATAATGCTATTACACACTTGCGGAAACACCGTTTTGCTTTCCGGAGCGCCTGCTGAAAGTCTATGTTTGATCGTCTGCGCGCCTGATAAAAATATGGGCGCTCTCCCCATCCCACTCAATGCGGTCGATTATCCGGTGCATATAATCGCGCTTTTCAACCACGGTCAGCGCATCGAATACTTCCTTAAAACGCTCGATTGATTTTACGATCGCGTCAACCTGTCTTTGCCGCTCCAGATTTTCCTCGCCGAGAAAGCTAAGCTCGGCGATCTCATTTTCCAGCACTTTTATCTCGTTATCGAGCCGCTCCACCTCTTTGGCGGTATAGGAAAGCATTGCGGAGCCGTCCTCCGATCTCGCGAGAGCGTCCATAAGATTTGAGATCATTTTACGCTTTTCATCGGTCTGTTTTTTCAGATCCGCCAGCCTTGCCGAATTATCCTCGGTCTCCCTGTTTGACTGTTTTATGAGGGTATCCAGCTGTCTGCCGATCGTCGACTTCGGCTGATTGAATTTAAGCAGTTCATCGCACACCAGCTTATCGAGAACGTTTCCGTTGACGTTTTTCATGGTGCATTTTGATTTATGGGAACGCTCCTTAAACTCGCACATATAGCTGAACGTCTGCGTACCGTCGGGGTTGAGCCGCTTGTTAGAGTTCACGCGCGGGCGCATTATGCTTCCGCAGTTTGCACAGCGGACAAGCCCCGAGAAAATGCTAACCTGATTGCGCACGGGGCGGTAAAAGGTCTTGGACGCGTTCTCACCGATAAGCGACTGCGCTTTCAGCCAGGTATCCGATGGGATTATTCCCGTGTGCTTGCCGAGCGCTATTATCCATTCGTCGGGAGCAGTCCGGTGCTGCTGTTTTCCGCTCTGGGCGCTTCTGCGGAACGGCATTATTCCCCGCTTTCCGTCTGTTTCAGAAACTTCAAAGCACACACTGCTGCCAAGCTCCCTGAAATAATCGCAGACCGCTTTATCCGCAATGCAGTAAACGGGATTTTTCAGTATATCCTTGACCGCTCTCATTCTGAATTCCGAGCTCTCGCGCGTTTTTATATCATGCTGAATAAGCCACGCCGCCGTTTTGGTAAGCGAACGCAGCTCAAGGAATTTCTCAAATATCAGCTTTACGGTTTTAACCTCGGAAGGTATCTGCTTTAATTTGAACGCCGAACGCTTTTTCCCCTCATCATCGGTTATTTCTGTTTTCTCGCCCGTATACCCAAGCGGCGTAACTCCGCCGAGCCAGCGTCCCGTCCTTGCGAGAAGTATCAAATTATCCCTTACACGCTCGGCTATCGTTTCACGCTCCAACTGCGCGAATACCGCGGCAATGTTCATCATGGCTCTGCCCATGGGGGTTGAGGTGTCAAACTGCTCCTTAATGCAGATAAAGGCGGTGTGCATTCCGTTAAGTTCTTCAATAAGACCGGCAAAATCGCCGACGTTGCGGCTGATACGGTCAAGGCGGTATACCACAATATAATCAAATGGCTCTTTTCTGGCTCTCTGCATCATCAGGCGGAACTGCGGTCGGTCAAGATTTTTCGCCGAAAAACCCTCGTCCTCATACACGAATATCTCACCGTCCTTAGCTTCCGGAATATTTCTTTCTATGTATTCGCGGCACAGGGTTATCTGGTTCTCTATGCTTTCGCCCTTGCCGGTGAATTTTGATTTTCTGGAATAGATGGCGATTTTCATGCGGAACCCCTTTCCCATAATTTCTTAATTTATATTATAGCATATTCTGGATTAATTTACAAGTGTTTTTACGTCAATTTAATAATTCATTGCGTTAATTTAATAAATCACAAGAATTTAAAAAT
>CAJTMU010000056.1:13318-13974 GCA_910577365.1 uncultured Oscillospiraceae bacterium
GCAGGATAAAAGGATAATTAATCTTAAAAGAATCCGTACAGAAATTCCCCTTGACAACACACTGATAATTGCCTATATCGTACACCGCGTCATATACATTGCTGTCTTGCAAGTCGTACTCTATATATTTTGCGGATTTCTTATCGGCTCCGGGCTTGAAGACCACTTTAGTTGTACACTGCCTTAATGTATCCTCAATACCCTTGCCGTCTTCTGATGTAAGAAACGGGCTGATAAGAACCACCATTATCCCGTACTTTCTCCCCTGTTTCAGCAGCTTTACCAATGGGGATTTCTGGTTAAGATCAAGTTCCTGGCATTCATCTACTATAAGCATGCATTTATTTGAGCTCTTCTGCGTTGATTTAAATTTATATAATTCCGTAAACAGCCTATCAATCGTATCCTTGTCATCGGCTTCAAGAACAGTAATTTTATCGGTGCTGCACCACCTTTGCCAGTTTAACCTACCGCTGAAATACAGAGCCCTGACAGCCTCAACTAAATCATCCTTCCCCTCTTCATTATCAAGCAGCGGAAAGTAATCATCTTCCCACTTCTTTAAATCAGCAGCAACAGCAGTATCTTCAACGCTTTCTTCAAGAATATTAAGCAGACCGCGGCACTGTTCGGACAGATTCTCTTGCTTTACTGCA